>CALVXT010000006.1 GCA_944371545.1 uncultured Bacilli bacterium
TTATGGATTATTTAATAATCTTGATTGTACTTTTAGTAGTACTTTCAAAAATTTATTCCAAAAAGGATTAAAAACAATTGAAAACACCTACTCACTGAATAGGTGCTTTCTCAACCCATTTTAGGACTGAGAAACATCTAACGCTTTGAAAATCAGATGGTTCTTTTTTGTCCTACAATATATTATGAATTTTCTTCAAAAATATATTCTTAGAAAGATTTTTTCTTTCTGAAATTATTATAACACACTTTTTTTCTTTTGCAACCGTTTAATTTTTTTCATAAAACATGCTTTTAAAACTTTTTATTGTAAACACATTGTCTACAATTTTACTTTTCGTAGGCTTTTGTTATATAATCTCTTTAGAACTATCTGATTGTTAGGTGTTTTTTCCTCAGTCCATTAAAATAATTTTACTGGAAGTGAGGTGATGTCCTATGAAAGGAATATTTTATGGATTATTTAATAATCTTGATTGTACTTTTAGTAGTACTTTCAAAAATTTATTCCAAAAAGGATTAAAAACAAATGAAAACACCTACTCACTGAATAGGTGTTTTTAACTCCAAACAATCTTGGACTGAGAAACATCTAACGCTTCGAAAATCAGATGGTTCTTTTTTTGTCCTACAATATATTATGAATTTTCTTCAAAAATATATTCTTAGAAAGATTTTTTTTCTTTCTGAAATTATTATAACATACTTTTTTTCTTTTTCAACTACTCTACTTCTTTTTTCCATAAACCATGAAGATTACAATAAGAATATACTAATGCTCTGCCAGTATATGGTAAATGAAGTTCACAGTTATCTCCTGGTTTAAAGAAAAATTCTTTCATTCCATTTTCTGTTTTCACTAAAATCCATTCAATATAGTGATTTTCTTCCATCACATGATTTACTCGAATATACATTTCACCATCTTCAATGTGGATTTCTGGAATGTGACGTTCAAAACTTGCATCCACACTATTTGGAATAATATCTTCCATTTCTTTTCCACAACAGATAAAGTTGCTGTTGTTTTTATTCTCCACAACTTTAACAATTGCTCCACAAACTGAGCATTTTCTTAATTTTATTTCTTCCATTTTTTATTTCCTTCCTTTATTTTCAGCTTGGACTGCTGTAATTGCTACAGTTCCAACGATATCAGTAACTGAGCAACCTCGTGATAAATCATTCACTGGTGCTGCCATTCCTTGAGTTACTGGACCATAGGCGTCAGCATGCGCGAATCTTTGAACTAATTTGTATCCAATGTTTCCAGCATCTAAATCTGGGAATATTAACACGTTAGCTTTGCCTGCTACTTTGCTATCTTTAGCTTTTAACTTTGCAACACTTGGTACAATCGCAGCATCTAATTGAAGTTCACCATCAATGCATATTTCTGATGAAGATTGTTGGGCTATTTTCCTTGCTGTCGTAACTTTATCGACATCGGTATGTTTCGCACTGCCTTTAGTTGAATGTGATAACATTGCAACATAAGGTTTCTCACCCGTTAAGCTTTCAAAACTTTTCGCACTATCAATTGCTATAGAGGCTAGCTCTTCGCTTGTTGGACTTTGAACTAAACCACAATCAGCAAATACATAGATACCATTTTCTTTATACTCACAATTTGGAATTTCCATTAAAAAGAATGTAGAAACTAGTTTTGCATCTTTTTTGGTTTTAATAATTTGCAATGCTGGTCTTAAAGTGTTTGCTGTTGAATGACAAGCTCCACTTACTATCCCATCTGCCATATTTTCTTTAACAAGCATGCAGGCAAAATACATAAAGTCTTCAGTTAAAAGACGATTTGCTTCTTCTAAAGTCATTCCTTTTTCTTTACGTAATTCATATAATTTTTGAGCGAATTCTTTAGTTAATTCACTAGTTAAGGGGTTGATAATCTCCACATTTGTCAATGTAGGATGAGTTTTTAAAATGCTTTCCTTATTCCCTAATAAAATTACTTCAGCAATGTCTTCTTCTACAATTATTTTCGTTGCATCTAAAATACGTTCATCCATTGTTTCTGGTAAAACAATTTTCTTTTTTTCTGTTCTTGCTTGTTCTTTTATTTTTTCAATAAACTTCATTACTTACGCTCCTTTATATTCTTTACATGCTTCATCTAAATCCTTTAATAAATTATCAATATCTTCTCGTTTATTAGTCCTTACTCCACTTGCATATTTATGGCCTCCACCATGGTATTTCGAAGCTATTTCATTAATTACAGGCCCTTTACTACGAATATTTACTTTATAAAGATTATTTTTAGCATCATGAGTAACAAAACACCAAACATGAATATCTTTAATATAATTAAAATCATTAATCATATTAGATGCCGTTGCAGAATCCACATGATATTCTTCAATCGTTTCAGCTTTTATATCTACATATGCAAAGCCATTTTCAGTTACTGTTAGATTGTCTGCTAAAAAACCTCGAAAGCGGATTTCCTCAATCGGACGTTCATAAAGTTTTTCGTATAATTTAGTAAATGGAATTTTGCTTCTCTTTAATAATTCGGTTGTTATTTCAAAAGTTTTCACTGTCGTATATGATAATAGAAAACGATCGCTATCAGAAACAATTCCTAAAAAAAGGTTGCTTGCTACATTTGTTGATAAATTCCATTTTAATTTTATAAGCATTTCACTAATCATTTGGCATGTACTACTAGCTGTTTCATCAATCCATTCTATGCCTCCAAATTCTTCTTCAAACGGATGATGATCAATTTTGATTACTTCTTTAAATTTTAAGCCTTCCACACCATCTACCCGATAAAAATTTGGAACATCGGTTGTAATTAATAAAGTGTTATGTAAGGAAGTGACATCAATTTTATCTAAATTTCCGTATTTTTTAAATTTGGAAACCCCTGTTCCTACTGCATAAACTTTCTTTTTCGGATAACGTTCTAGTATTGCATCTCTTAAAGCTAGTTGACTACAAATAGCGTCTGGATCTGGTCCGATATGTCTTGCAATTACAATGCTGTCGTATTGCTTTATTTTTTTTCCTATTTTTTTTATGATGTCACTTTGCATTTATGTCCCTCTTTCTATTTTTCTGTTAATTCATATGTATCTCTTGCAATCATTACTTCTTCATTTGTTGGAATTACATAAACTGGAATCGTTGAATCATCTAATGTAATTTTTCCTTCATGAATTTCGTGATAACTTGCAATTTTCTCATTAAATTCTCTATCTAATTTTACTCCTAAAAATTCTAGCTTTTCAACAATTTTGCTTCTTTCATAAGCACCGTTTTCACCAACACCTGCTGTAAATACGATGGCATCGCATCCTTCTAATTCAAAATAATATTTAGCAATGTAATCGACAATTCTTTTGACAAACATATTTAAAGCTAGAACGCCTTTTTCTTCATTTTCTTTTACACGGTCGTAGATATCACGCATATCACTATATCCTTCTGATATTGCATATACTCCACTTTGTTTATTTAAAATCGTATCAATTTCTGATGGCTTTAATCCTGTTTTTTCCATGATGTATGTGATAGCTGTAACGTCTACATCTCCACAACGTGTTCCCATAATTAATCCCGCATTAGGTGTGAATCCCATTGATGTGTCTATAGATTTTCCATTTTTTACAGCTGTAACACTTGCTCCTGAACCGATATGACAAATAATAAGTTTTAAATCATCTCTTCCTAGCATTTTGCTCATATATTCAGCAATATATTTATGGCTTGTTCCGTGTGCTCCATAACGTCTTACTTGATATTTTTCATACCATTCCATTGGAAGAGCATATAAATAATTTTCTTTTGGCATAGTTTGATGATATGCTGTATCAAATACTACTACTTCTGTAGCGTTTGGCACGACTTCTTTAGCTGCTTTAATTCCTAATACTGCAGCTGGATTATGAAGAGGCGCTAAACTCGATAATGAATCAATATCTTCTACGACTTCATCTGTTGCTAAAACGCTTTTATCGTAATGGTCTGCACCTTGAACAACTCGGTGACCAATTCCTTTAATTTCATCCAAAGAAGAAACTACTTTTAAATCAATTAATTCTTGCATTAAAATTTGGAAAGCAGTTGTATGATCTGGTAAATCAACTTCTTTTCTTATTTTTTCTCCATTCATCTTAATGGTGTAAAAACTTTCGCCAATCCCTATTCTTTCAAAATAACCACTTGCTAATGCTTTTTCTTCTGGCATTTCAAATGCAGTAAATTTTAAAGAAGAACTTCCAGCATTTACTGATAATATTTTCATAATTTTTCAACTCCTAATACTATTATACAAAATATTTAAACTTTTTACCATGCAAAATTCTTTTCTCATAAAAAGCATAATTTTTCATAAAAAAAATCTAGTATTCAGAGAACACTAGATATTTAGATAAATTCTATTTCTTATTTTGGTTATCTTTTTAAACAATTAGGTCCGGTAGAAAGCTCTGTCGGATAAACTTCTTCATATATAATATCTGTTGGATTAAAACTTTTTAAAAATTCCTTTTTTATTATTTGAGTTTGATTTTTTTCTTTTTGATATTTAAATAATTGCATACTATCACCTACTATTAAAATGTATATTTTTTTAGATTTTATACATAGTAATATTGGTGATAGTATGAATAACGAATATTTTAATCAAAGAATTTCTTGCTTAGTTAAAGAATGTAAATATTTTGATCAAAAAGAGCAACGATGTAACTTAGGGTGTATTGAAGTTGGAAATTGTGAAAATGTTGCAAGATGTAATAATTTTGAAAAAAGGAATTAAAGAATGCTTTGATTCTTTTTTATTCTTTATAAGATATAATCGTTTTCAAATTTACATTTTCTGTACTTCGATAAATATTTTTATCAATATATGGATTTATTTTTCTTAACTGTTTTAACAATTCCTTAATTTCTTTACGCTTACTATCTTGTTTATTTTCTACAAACTTACAACCACAATTTAAAAATTCTAAATGATTTGTTTTCGCCCAAGAAATAATGTCCTCTTCTCGAACAAAATATAAAGGTCGGATAAGTTCCATACCAGGAAAATGATCACTTTTAACCCTAGGCATCATTGTTTTAAATGACCCACTATAAAACATAGCGAGCAAAATAGTTTCAATAACATCATCAAAATGATGAGCTAAAGCGATTTTATTACATCCAAGTTTTTGAGCATAATCATACAAATATCCTCTTCGCATACGCGCACACAAATAGCAAGGATGTTTTTCATTTAAAAGATTGGAAACATCAAACACATTAGTTCGAAAAATTTCCAAAGGAATATCTAATTTTTCAGCGTTTTCCCTAATTTTTTTTACATGCTCTTCTTTATATCCTGGATCCATACAAATAAATTTTAAAGAAAAATGCATTTTTCCATGCCTTTGAATTTCTTGTAAACATTTTGCTAATAAAAAGGAATCTTTTCCGCCAGAAATACAAACTGCAATAGAATCATTTTCTTGTATTAAATAAAACTCATTTATTGAATCAATAAAACCACGCCATATCGTTTTACGATACTTCTTTATAATACTTCGTTCAATATTTTTAACTTCTTCTGTTTTCACTAATTAACTCCATATCTATTGTAAGTTGTTTAATTCGTTCCATAATTCTTCTTGCTTTTATCCTTTCATCACTCTTATCTGTAAGAGTAAAATGTTTTTCTAACTCTTCTAAAGTTAAATTTGAAGTAAAAAACGTTGTTAAATTATGATTCATTCTCGTTTGTAAGATGGTTCCTAACACTTCATCTCGACTCCATTCGCTGACTTTTTCTGCCCCAATATCATCGATACATAAAATATCAATACTTTGATATCGTTTCATTCGTGATTCATAAAGCTCCCAATCTCCTTTTAATTCTCTTAAAATTTCAGGAAAATAAATAATTTCAGTCGAAACATTTTTCTTTTCTTTCAACTCATTAAATAAAGCACTTACCAAAAAGGTTTTTCCAGAGCCAAAACTTCCATGTAAATATAGACCTTTCATATTTTTAGAAAAATCAAAACTTTCATAAAAACCATCTAACCACTTAATGACTTCTACTCGTTTTTTATCTTTTACATCAATATCCTTCATACGCGCTTTAGTTAAATCATCTTCTTCACACTCTTTAAGTGCTTTTAATTTCCATTCTTGTTTTTTATATTTGCATGGTACATAAGTTCCATAAACACCCTCTTCTGTTTTTTCTAAAGTAGAAACATGTCCTGCATAAGCATTTTTACACACAAAAAGTCCACGACAAGACTTACAATTTTTTAATTCTTCCAAAGTATCTAAAATTTTAGTCGTTTTCTTCATGGCCTCTTCATCTGTAAGTCCTAAATGCTTAACAAATCTAACAAACTGCGGGTCTTTTAAAGCCTCTTCATAATTTTTTTTCAAAACTTCTTTCTCTTTTAAAGAAAATTCAAATTGCATAGGCAATCACCTCTAGTCCTCATATTTTTTTAAAATACTTTCTAATTCTAATTCTTCTTTTTCAGATAAATTTTCTTTTCCAATCGTTTCATCAAACCAAATAGGAACTTCATTATTTACTTCCTTCTTTGTTTCCTTTTTTAATTTATTCGTATATTTTTTATGTTCTTTTTCAGCCACTTCCATTGCATCTTTAGCCGTCTCAATCCCAAGTCTTTTCCACTGACCAGCAATGGTTTCCACAAAAGCTGTATTCAATTTATTATTATTTTTTTTCAAAACATAATCTACTAAAACATTAACAACAGCTGGCTTTAATTCCACATCAATCAATAAATATTCTAAAAGTTTTAAATCTCGAGTCGTTGGATTTCCATTTTGATATTTACTCTTTAAAAAATCATAAGGAGAAGTATTTTCAAAAACTTCAATAATCCTTCCTTTTTTACTCGTATCCCCAGCTGGACTCTTTAAATATTCCGGTTGTGAACGATAAACTAAAGTTGGCAGCTTTCCATGATTATTATATTGGTAATATTTTCTGGTTTGAATTCGCAAGGTATCTTTATCAATGGAACCGGTTTCATTCATACTCATTCGTAATATTTCTACCATTTTTAACGTATCTAAATTATAAACAAAAGCCAAATTATTAATTAATGAACGAATTCGTTTATTAAAAGTACGCTCTGTTACAAGCCCTTTAGGCAAACTACTAATAATCAAATCAAAATCTACTTGATCATGCATAGTAAGAGGAATTTCTTCTCTTCCTATTGCATCAAAACCAGGCATTGTATTACTGGATTTAAAAACCTCATCAAACATTGCTGTGACTTCTTCATAGCCTTTTAAAGAAAAAGAAAGTGGCGAATATTCTTTTTTTAACAATTCATATTCTGTGGCTCCAATATTATTGTACAAAACTACATTAAATATAGGATTTGCAAAAAATTCTTTAGGACTCATTGGTGAATAAAGTTCATAAACATAATTATTCGGCTCCCCTGCTAAAAAATATGTTCGAATAAGCCCCATTGCCTCCAAAGCTTTACGAGAAAGTTTTATAGTTTCCAAATTTGTTTTTAAAAGTGTCATTAAATGATGATGGGTATAATCTGCACTAACAAAAGTATATCTATCTAAATCACGCCAAAAAGTTAAATATAAACTAACAGCAGTTGCTCCAATAATAGGCTCATAAAAACTAACCAAATTTTTTCGGTCTTGTTCAGTCAAAATCGTTTTATTAACTACCGTATATTTATCCGCGGGTAAAAGTGTAACAACTGCCATAGATATCCGTTCCTTTCATTACTTATTATAATATTAAAAAGAAAAAAAAGAAACTCCTAACAAGCTTCGTTACAAGTTCCCTCTAAAGTTTTTTTATAAATACATAATTTTTAAATAATACCAAAGCTATAGCAAAACTAAAAAAAACAAGCTTGTAAAAAAGGCTATCTCGTGTTATGATGAATACGTCAAGGAAACTTGCATAAAATAAAAAAGAGGAACATTTGATATCGCAAGTGAATGTCTCCTCTAATTTAAAGGTTGAACACTCTATCAATGCTGAAGAGTGTCTATTTTTTTATTGCTAACACCAGTAAGGTAGAAAGTAGCAAAATGACTTCAATGAATTTTAAAACTTTTATAATAAAAGTCTTAGTTTTCATCTTTATCTACCTCTTAGCAAGCTTCGTTACAAGTTCCTTCTAAAGTTTTTTGAATAAGTTCTACATAAATCTTTTTTAGTTCTTCTTTTTCCTTATCATCTAAAGCATCATAACCACTCTTTTGGCTATCTAAACTTCCTTCATGAAAACTCACAATTTCACCATTTAAAACTCCTACTACTGTTGGAGCAAAAAGTCTCTTTTTTCCTGTAGATATTTCTTCTCCTTTTTCATTTGTTAAACTATACTCACTTAAATATTCATCCAATAATTCAACGATTTGATAATAACCATTGCTTCCTTCCTTAGAAGTAACAACCTTATCATTTTCATCCAATTCTAAAACATCTCGAATATTTTGAATATCTAAATAAAACACTTGAGCAAGTCCTACTTCTTTTGCGGCATCCTCCAAAATAGGTAAAATACTTCGACACCAAGGGCAACTAGAAAAGCCAAAATAAATTACACCGGTTTTATTATTTAAAATATCAACAATTTCAGATTCACTTCGATAAACAAACGGATTATCATCAGATAAAGTAACAGTTGGATACTTCAAATTATTATTTTCGTTTATTTGATCATTTAATGTTTCATATTCTCCTTTTATTTTTAATGCATCCGTTTCTAAAACTGTTTGTTCTTCTTTTTGAAAAGCTAAGAATCCACAGCCACAAGCAATAAGCACAATAATGCCTAATAAACCTAAAAAAAATAAATTTTCCTTTTTCAAAAAAACTACCACTCTTTCTAGAATATTATAACGAAAATCACTTGAAAACACAAGGAAATACAGTTCGTTAACGTAAATTGAAAACAGAATAAATATTTCAAAAAGAAAAAAGTTACAACCAATGTAACTTTTAAGTCTTCATCAAATTTTTAATATTTTTTATTACTTTTTTTTCAATTCGAGAAATATAAGATTGACTTATTCCCAAAATTTCTGCAACTTCTTTTTGAGTATAACTTTCCGTATTATTAAGTCCATATCGTAATACCATAATTTGTTTCTCACGTTGATTTAATTTATTAATTTCTTTAGAAATAAAATTTCTTTCTACTTGGCGCTCATACTCCTCACTAACTAAATCGTTATCCGTTCCTAACACATCTTCTAAATGAAGTTCATTTCCCTCACTATCATAATTCAAACTATCTTCTAAAGAAATTTCTTTTTTTCTTTTTTTATTTTTTCTCAAAAACATTAAAATTTCATTTGAAATACATCTAGAAGCATATGTCGCTAATTTAATATTTTTAGATAACTTATATGTATTAATTCCCTTAATTAATCCAATAGTTCCAATACTTACCAAATCCTCAATCTCATACCCCGTATTTTCATATTTTTTAGCTAAAAAAACAACTAATCGCAAATTATGTTCAATTAAAACATTTTTAGCTTCTTCATCACCTTTCTTGGCTTTAATTAAATAATCAAATTCTTCCTCTTTTGATAAAGGTGGTGGAAGTTTATCGCTACTTCCAATAAAAAAACAACTAGAATATTTTTTACGTAACCATGCTAATATTTTTTTAATCATAATAGATCCTCCAAACAATAAGAATTTAATAGACAGTCAATACCGTCCTGCAAAAAATCTCCTTCTCCAATCCCTACTAAATAATTAGTACTTGTACATCCTGCAATTTCAATTGCTTTAATTTTCATACATTTCATAACTCCATGAGACTTAACAGTTTGAAATGGCACATAATAAAATCTTGTTTTTGAATCAGGAATCTTTGACTTATTCACGACGACAATTTTCTTTTTAGTAAGTGGATCTGTCAAAGTATTTCCTGTATCCAAAAAAGAATTTAAAGTAACTTTTTTTCCATTTAAAAAATAAATAGTTACCGGATAATACTTTTCATAATGATGAACTTCTCGCCGTTGTTTCACATAAATATATAACATAATGGGAGAAAATATGACTAAAAAAAGATAATTTATAGAAATTGTATCATAAGTAAAAAAAAGTCCATAATGGGATTCACTAAAAGATAAATTCAAAAAATATAGAAATCCTCCCAACACAGTACTAGTCATATAAAGATAACCAAGATTCTGAATAAAATACTTAGAATCTTTCAATCCAAAACTTATAATACACATGAACGCTCCTAAAAAAAGCTTTAAAATAAACAAAAGAAAAGAAGAAATTGGCAAAAACAAGAACAAAATAGTTAAAGAACCTATAAAAGCTCCAAATATAAGTCTTTTTAAAGAAGCATTTCTTTTTAAAGTATTATTTACTGTAAGTAAAAGGACAAAATCAAAAAACAAATTTAAGAGAAAAACTAGATCCACATAAATCGTCATCTTTTCACCCTTTTAAGTATACAAAAAAAACGACAAACAAATTGTCGAATTATTCAATTATTCTTACTAAATGATAAGCTTCTACCATTTTTTCTAATTCTTCCTCCGAAACTAGATTACTATACTTGGCATATAATTCATTTAATTCCCTTTCAGAAAAATAAGAAATATCTAACCCGCTTTCCTCATTTAATGCGCGAATACTTTCTAAAAGATTTTTGACTTTTTGCAAATGAATATGATCATCCATTTGAACAAAAGAACAATCTTCTTGATTATTTGTTAACTCTATAATGTCATCCTTCTGATTCAAAAAATAAACTGCTGTGCTCTGCACTTGTTTTTTTAAATCTTCTAAATGGTTTCTTTCACAATTTTGCTGTTGTTCAAAGAAAATTTGTTCAACCGTATTTATTTTTAAATCTGTTAAAATTTCTTTACGTTTTTTTGCGCTAAAGATTGCTAACTTACATGAGGAATACACTACGGCACATTTAATAAGATAAGCTATAAAAACTTTTAAAGAAGGGTTAGACACAGCATTTGAAATATTAATAATCATATCTCCTGTACTCAATAGTCCACATGCAAGGGATAGAAAAAAAGTAAAATTCAATGAATCTATATTCAATTCCATTTCAAATTTTTCTTCTTCTAGTTGTGCTATTTGATTTTCAAGAATTTCTAAATAATTTTCCGTTTCTAAAAGTTCTCTAGATACATTTTCATTAGGTAATAATCGCAAATATATCTTATCACATAATAAAATAAAACGTGTTCCAACATTGTAATATCCTTTGTTCATAAAAAGCCTCCAGGTCATGTTATTATATCTTACTTAAACTAAAAATCAATATTTTTAGTAAAAAAAACTGGAGTCATTCCAGTTAATAATTATCTTTACTTCTTAAAAATGATGGAATATCAAATTCAGTATCTTCATCATCTATTCTTCTTTTTGGCATCATATCACTAGCGTCATCGCCCTTGCCGTCAAAACCAGTAGCGATTACCGTGACAATAACTTCATCTGTCAAATTGGAATTTGGGATAGCTCCGAATATAATATTAATATCACTATTTGCAGCTTCTCTTACTGTTTCTACAGCATCTTCAATTTCAAATAAAGTTAAATTATCTCCACCTGTAATATTGATGATTGCATCTGTAGCTCCATCTATGGTAGTTTCAAGTAGCGCACTAGAGACAGCTTGTCTTGCCGCTTCTACAGCTCTATTGTCACCAACACCCATGCCAATACCAATTAAAGCTGTTCCAGATTTTTCCATAACCGTTTTAATATCTGCAAAGTCCAAGTTAACAATTCCCGTTACTGCAATTAAATCAGAAATAGACTGAACTCCACGATGCAAAACATTATCTACCTCTTTAAAGGCATCTTTAAAAGTTGTTGTTTTATCAATAATTTCTCTTAATCGATCATTTGGAATAATAATTAACGTATCAACATGCTTTTTTAATTCTTCTAATCCTACTAAAGCATGTTCCATTCTTCTTTTTCCTTCAAAGCGGAATGGTTTTGTAACAATGCCAACAGTTAAAGCTCCAGATTCTTGGGCAATTTCAGCAATAACTGGAGCTGCTCCAGTACCAGTTCCACCGCCTAAACCACATGCTACGAAAACCATATCTGCACCTTTTACCGCTTCTTCAATCTCCGTCTTACTTTCTAGTGCTGCTTCACGTCCAACTTCTGGATTTGATCCTGCGCCTCTTCCGCCAGTTATATTCTCACCAATTTGAATTTTATTTTTTGCTTTACTTGCATTTAAAACTTGCAAGTCTGTATTCACAACGTAAAATTCGACGCCTTGAACTCCCTCTTCAATCATTCGGTTAACGGCGTTGTTTCCGCCGCCACCGACACCAAAAACTTTTATTTTTGCAATTGGATCAATCTTTAAATTACCATCCATAATACACCCTCCTTAATTATCGAAAAAATAGCCAAATAACTTACCAAGAATGGAATTTTCACCAAAGCTAATTTTCTTATTTATCGTACATAAATCTTTAATTTCTTCTTCATTAAATATAGAAAAGTCTTGATTACGATTACGAAGTTTATCTTCATAATACTTTACTAAACCAACACTAGTAGAGTAGACATTACTCCGAACTCCAAGTTCTTTAGTCACCCCAACTTTTGCATTCCGACCAAAGATTTCTTCTAGTAACAAAGAAAAATTAGTCATTTCGCTTACTCCACCTGTTATCATTATATAATGAATTTCTTTTTTTGTTAAGTGATTTATTTCCTTTTTCACTATTTTCAATATTTCAGCTAATCTAGAAGATGCCACTTCAGTAGCCTCATATTCATTAACAACAACTTCTTCTCCTGTTTTTGTTGTATATTTCTTTTTAATAGATGCACTAACACCGCGGTTATGTGCAGCTGCGAGAGTCATTTTAATATCTCGAGCATCTTTTAATGGAACTTTAAAAATATAAGATAAATCTTGTTCAATATTTTTAGAACCCAAATCTAATGTTTTGCAATTCGTAAGCAGTCCTTTATTAAAAATTGAAATTTCTGTTTTAGCATATCCTATATTGATAAAAACGCCAACATTATCTTTCATCATTTCCTTTTGAAACTCAAAATAATCTCCGATTGTTCCTAAGGTAAAATCAATAACCTGAACGCCTATTTGTTCCAAACATTTCACAAGTGTATAAGCATTTTTACGAGGAATTGTAGCTACTAAACATTTTACAGTCAATTTGGAAGCTTCCATTCCAATAGGAGTTTTTACACTTTCTCCCTCATCAATAAAATAAGAAGTAGGTTTAATACTAACAATTTCTCTGTCATTGTCAATTCGATTATATGTACAAGCCTGCATTGCTCTTACAATATCTGCATTTCGAATAACATGATCTTCATTTGTAATCGTTGTAGAACCATCAGCAAGAAAAAATTCACTATTTTCACTTGGAACTCCTAAGAATACCTTAGAAATTTTTACTCCTAAAATATTTTCGCATTTTTGAAAAGCTTCTTCTAATTTTGAAATTAATGATTGAGGTTCAACTACAAAACCTTTCGATATTCCCAAAGATGGTGTTTGAGATGCTGCGAGGATATGAATTCGATTTTTAAATATCTCGGCAACAACTAACTTAATAAAATTAGAGCCAATATCAATACTTGCAATGATCTTACGCATTCCCGTCACCTATCTTCTGAATACAATTATATCGAAAACAAAAGAAAAAAACAAGAATTCACTGCAAAAAATGCAATATTTTGTTGTTCTTGTTTTAAAATTTTTCTTAGATAATATTACTATTTCTTAATTTGGCGATACTAACGTAAATCTAAAATATTTCCAGAATTACCTGAAAAAGTGCATCCAAGATAATCAAAGTTTGAAGCTGTAGAAGCTAAATATATTGCATACGGATGATTATTAGTAAATGATACATTTGTTGCATTTAATTTTCCTCCATTATAAACATATATTCCGCCACCACCAGTACCGGTACAGTTTGTAATTGTAGAATTGTAAATTGTCAAATGAGCTGAAGGATTGCTAATAACAATTCCGCCACCTGGATTCCCCGGAGAATATCCGTTTTGGATAATAACATTTTCCATAACAACTTGACCAAAAACCTCAATTAGAGCATTAGGCATTGTATATCCTTGTCCGTCAAAAACCAAATTACGAAAAGTAATATTTCCTCCTCCACCAAATAATCTTGTCCCTTCATTTCCATTTTGATTCATATTAGCATCCCTGTAAATTGTATAACGACTGCTTCCATTGCTTTGAAGCGTTAAGGCTTTAGAAATATTTACGGTTTCAGACAAAGTAATGTTACTCATTAAATTTATTGTTCCACCACTTGCTACTTTATTATACGCTGTTTGAATAGTAGCATATGGTCTTGATGATGATCCATTTCCTGTACTATCATTGCCATTTGAAGACACATATACATTAGTATAAGCTACTGTTGCTGTTGTACTTACTGTACTACTTACTCTTCCTGACCTATCTACACTTTTTACATATAGTGTATAATTTCCATCTGCTAATCCTGTAAAATTGTATGTTCCACTTGTACTTGTGTACCACGTCGAATTGTCTCTACTATATTGATAACTAGCTATTCCACTATGTGCATCTGACCCTGTTGCTCGTACTGTGATGGTATTATTACTTACACTTGCACTTATCGTGGCTGTTGGATCTGTTGTATCTACACTGTATGAACTTGAGCAAATTACTCCTGATGTGTTCCCTGCTTTATCTATTACTTCTGTACATACTTTTTGAGGACTTGCATTACTTCCTAGTGTTACTGTAAAAGTATTATTACTTATACTTGCATTTGTTCCTGGCGTACATGTACTTTCTGTTGTTGTACAGTATCTTACTGTGTTTATTTCGCCATATGAATCTTTAATTGTTGATTGTAAACTTAAGCTTTGATACCATCCGTTATTTCCATATACATTATTCCCTATATTCCATGTTGCGCTTGGTATTGTATTATCTATCTTCATTGTTGTACTTTTTATATTACTTATATTACCTACTTCATCTGTTACTCGTATATAAAGCATATCATTTCGTTCATTATTTCTTGTTAACCCATTCCATTCTTCTTTGCTTAACTCATTCCAACTATTATTATTTGTACTATATTCTACTTTAGCTATTCCACTTTCTTCTTCAGTTATTTCCCAACTTAATGTAATACTTTTTGCCCATGCTCCATTACTACTATTTTGTATATCAGATAAAATTGGTGCTATATTATCCACTTTATCTATTACAATACTTTTCGTTGTAATATGTTCATAGGCATCTTTTACTGAAATATAATAAGTTCCATTTTCTGTAATTTCTTTTGCTGTTTCATAACTTAATGTGTTTTCTACTACTTCCCAGTTATATGTACCTTCACTTGTACTTATACTTATTCCACTTATTCCTATTACATCATCTGTCGCTTGAATAGTAATGGTATCACTTTTTCCCCAATCTGTTAATGTGTTACTAATCGTTAGCTCTGGTGCTTTAGTATCTATTGTACTTGCTGAATAGATTTGATAGGTAACATTTCCAGCTTCATCTTTGGTCCATATATAATAATTCTTATTTTCCACTACTGTATATGTAACTTCTCCTGTATATTCTTTCCACTCTGTTGGTTCTTCTTTACTTTCTGTTATTGCATAACTTAAATTTGTACTTTTTTCATCTGTTATTGCAATACTTAATTCTATACTTTCTTGATTATCTGTTTCTTCTATTTTTATCTCTGGTACTGTTTTATCTAATTTTGTTGTTTCAAATTCAATGCTCTCTATGTTTCCTACTTCATCTCTTACATAAATACTGTATTTTCCTTCTTCTGTAAACTCTTCTGTTATAACTATATTTTTACTTGGTTCATCAATTCTTGTCCAATGACTATTATCTAAACTATATTCTATTAGATTATAATTTGTACTTGTTCCTGTTATTTCAAAGATTTCACTTTTATTATTTAAACTTTCTGTTAAACTTGAAACATTTAAAAGTATTTCATTTTCTAAATTCTCTTCTGGTATATATCCTGCTTCTATACTTACTTTACTTAAAAATGTTGCATTCATTGTTTCTTCTAATGCTGGTGTACTTTCATCCATCCATAGTTTTATTGTATAAGTTGTTTCTTCTTCTGGTCCTAATGATCCACTTGTTAATTCATATGCTTTATCTGACTCTTCGATTGTTGGTTCTTTTTCTTCTAATTCTTTTAAGTTTATTGGGCTTCCATCATTGATTGATACTTTTATATATTCTCCTGATAATCTTTTTTCTTCTACTAACATATCCTCTAGATTTACTTCATAAGTTGCATAGGTGTTACATGTATTTTTTATCGTAAATGTATATCCTGTTGTAGACAAACCTTCTTCATCACTTATTGGATACGTTTTATCTAAAGTTATTCCTTCACTTTCATTCATCATTGTAAGTTCAAAACATTTACTTCCTAAAGTATTAAAATCTTTTTGTCTACCTGTGAACAACCAACTTGCATAACTTACACCTAAGATACTTACTAAAACAATCAAAAGAACTAGAATTATTAATGTTTTCTTTCTCATGATGCACCTCCTGTTAGAGTTAAAATAATACGGAAACTCACTTTCAAACCTTTTACACTCCGATTCATTTTATTAAGTTCAATGCTCACTTTTTTGTACATACAGTTTTTCTTTTAAATATATTTTTAAAACCTAAATTATCCTTCATTTGTTTCACTTTTTTTCTTACAATTAATATTATTTTTATTTAAATTCTATTTTGATAATCGCTCAAAAGCATCTTCAAATGCAGCAGAGATATCTACAACTTGCATATAATGACGATCGTTATCTCCACCTTCTCCGTCATTTCTAGCGGCAACTAAACCTATTCCAAGATTTGTAATAATAAAATTTTCAGGAGGATCATCTCCACTAGTTACTTCTGGATTAAAATTTTCTACTACAATTTTTAAAGAAATAGTAAAATCCCATTTATAAAAATTATCAAACTCATCTTCTGATTTTAAAACTTTTTTTGTGCTATAAGTAATAGAAATTTTATCAGCAATAGTTGCATAGCTATATTCATAACGTGTGTCGTAAACATTCCATCTTCCAATTCTAGCTTTTGGATTATTAATGGTTATTGTACTACTTCCTCCATAGTCTGCAGATATACTTATATTTACTGTATCTCTATCTGGTAATCCTATATGGTTAAAAAATGTTCGACATCTACTACTTGTATCACTTTCACGGCAAGAAACATACAATTTGTTTCTATCCCATTGAAATCCTTTATGCTGTGTTGAAAATGCTATCCTATATACATTTGTACCACCACCCCTGTTTCCAACATTTGCAAAAGTGTATGTATAATTAATAGTTAGAGTAGTGCCTTCTATATCATATGTATACGGACCACAACTTTGAGTATTACAAGTCTTTGAATCCTTAGCAGTTTTACATATCGTTCCAGTATGGGTATCTTTCATTTGATAAGCTCGGTATTGCAATCCTCCTCCACATTTCTTGCTACATGTTCCATAATTTGATTCTGTATATACCTTTGTTTGATCTGTGCAATCTTTATATACTGTATATTTTGCTTCCCTGTTTACTATGTTTCCTGCACTATCTTGAATACTTAAATATACTGT
>CALVXT010000007.1 GCA_944371545.1 uncultured Bacilli bacterium
GATAGTTATATCACTAATGTAAATTATAATATAGAACTTTCACAAATAGAAATTATTATAAATGTTTGCTGGGTTGGAGAATCCAAACTAAAAGAAGATGGGACTTATGAAACAAATAACATAAAAATGAAAATGGTTTTTAATGATGTGGAGCAATACACTAACAAAGAAATTTTTTCATGGTATTACATAAATGAAGTTTTTATAAAATATATTAAAATTCAAAATAAGGAATTCGTTTGTTTTGCGAGCGATGAAAAAGACCCGTTCATTTATATCGTCTGTGATAATATAGAATATGAAGAATTAACGAATTAATAAAAGTTATTATATGTTTTTTTAGGATACAGATAGACATTGAACTCGAGATTTTTTATTGATTTGTAAAGCTATATTTGGTATGCTATAGTAATAAACAGACGCATTCGGGTTTCGGGTGCTTCCTCTTTTTAAAAAGAATAAAGAGAGGGGATGATTGTTATGCGAAAAAGTGAAAAATACTTATATCGTATAATCTGTCATTTATTATTAATAATCTTTGGATTATTATTTATCATAATTTTTAGATAAAAAAATAAGCACCTTAATCAACAATAGTTGAGTCGGGTGCTAAACCAAAAACAAGGAAGCATCTGATTAAATTCAAATGTGTCCATTAAAATCATCATCAAATTTCTTTGATATACACATTGTACCATATAGAACGTTATATTTCTATTTATTTTTAAGAATTTTTCAAAGAATCTTGGAAATGAATTGAGTATAACTGTTTTATAGAAATAGTTGATTACTATGGCATCAAAAAAAAGAGTTATAGAACTTATAAACGAATCTATATATCTATATACTATTTCTAAAAGTTTTGAAAATAGCGTTTCAGAATGGTGTAATGACTTGAGTCTCATAAAAGAGGCTATTGAGATTGGTAAAAAACAATACTTAATATATAATGGTGATGAAGTTACAGATGAATCATCTAATGAATATTTAAATAAGTTGGGTGGTATTATTCATAATTTATCTAAAGATCCAATTGAACAAAAGATAAACCATATTTTAAATACATTACCATATGTTTTTAACGATTATAATAAATATAAGACAAAGGAAACTCTAATAAAATTTGTTAATGAATTACATGATATATATAATTTAGAAGACGAAAAAATCATCTCAATATTGAATGATGAGCAAAATAGGTTGTATGATTGTCAAAATTGGAATGAATGGCTTGAACATTTTGAACCTACTGTATCTAATTCTTCAACAAGTATAAAAACATTTACTGATTTAAGGAATTATCTTGTATGCAATGGTATAGATACAATTTTTGGAAAAATTACTAATATTCAAAAGCAAGTAGGTCAGGGTGGAAATTCAATGGTTTGTTTTGGAAAATTAAATAATGAAGATGTAGCTGTAAAAGTATTAATTAATTATAACGAAGATAAGAAAAACAGGTTTTATTTAGAATACTATAATATAATTAAGTTTGTTAAAAATTATGAAGGAATAGTTCAACAATATTTTTTAGGAATTATGAGAGTAGAGAATTATGAATTTCCATATATTGTAATGAAAAAATATCAATCCCAGTTAGTTTTTGATGATAAAATCAGTCAAAAGCAATTATTTAAATATATAAATCAGCTAATTGTTCCTCTAAAATATATTCACAAAATAGGAATAATTCATAGGGACCTAAAACCACAGAATATTTTAATTGATGAAAATGGAAATGTTAATATAAGTGACTTTGGTATTGCGTATTATGATCCAGATAATTTTGCTTTAACAGGCCATACAGTTAAACATGATAGATTAGCAAATTATGATTTTTCAGCTCCAGAACAACGCAATTCTAAATATATTCCTAATGCTACAACTGATATTTATGCTTTCGGTCAAATAATTCAATGGCTAGTTTTTGGTGAAACCCATAAAGGGACTAATCGTCAGAAATTAACAAAAAAGTTTAATAATAAAAAAGTGAAAGAACTTGATAAAATCGTTGAAAAATGTTTATCTAACAATCCAAAAGACAGATATCAAAATTTTGAAGAAATAGAAAAATTTTTAAATGAAATATAGTATTTAATTAAGTTGATTATAAAATATAAAAAATCTATTATTATATAAAAAATATTAATATGCATTTTTCAAATGCGATTAAACACGATATAATTTAATCGTGAAAGGAAACTAGACTATGAAATGTAAAAATAAAATTTTAAAATTATTTAAAAATGATTACTTAACGACTAAAGATGTTACTGATAATAATATTTCTAGGGCTTATCTTACTAAACTTATGAAAGAAAAAAATAGAAATAGTAAGTTGTGGAGTATATATTAAAAAGAATGAATAATGAACAATATCATTTTTTTGAGAAGGTTATTGCTTTAGAGCATCCAAGGTTTATTATGCAATACAATTCAAAAAATAAAGATAAATATTTAAGTGTTTTACATGATAAAAAATAAAGAAAAGTTTGACATTTAAAAATGAATACCTCAAAATGTATTCATTTTTCTATTCAACAAATGTTACATTGTCAACATTTAAAGTGTCTTGCATGGATAAAGATATCGAGTATTTTACTTCTTCTTCAATATCTTGTGAAGCCAATCCTTCATAAAGTAAAGGGCTAAAACTTAATTTGATTTCACTTTCCAAAATTTCATAATTGGTAAGTTCTGTATTTGCAGTTAAATAACTAATTAGATTGGTTTGAATACTTGGATTTGTTTTTAATCGTTCAATGATAATTTCTACTTTATCTTTTTCGTTATTTTCAAGTAAAGTTACAGGGATATAATAAGAAGTATCTTCTTCTTTGGCGATATAGTAAGTGGTTGTTTTGGTTACATTTTTTAATCCTGATAAATCGTAAACTTTATTAATACCTATATCTCTTGTTAAAAGTGGTGGCAATTTTTTCTCTGTATTTGGAATAGATTCTAATATTTTTCCATCAATATAAATAATAATTCCATCAATATTTTCTAGTTCTGTTAATGAATAGACTAGACATTCTATTGCTTTTTCTTCATAGCCTTTTGGAATATTTAAAAATTCTTCATTAAAATTTATTTTTAAGGTTGTTTCTTGTAGGTCTATGCTTAAAACTTTTGTGTTTTTAGGTAGGATTGGTGAGAAAAAATTGGGAATATAAGCAGCTTTAGCGTTATCAATAGTGAGGATTTCAATGATTTCTTTGGCTTGGTCTATAGTGGTTTCACTTTTTATTGAAACGTCTGTTCTGGAAACAAATTCTTCACTATTTAATAAGTAAATAGGTGAAGGACGTGCTTCGGTATAAGTTATGGTTACATTATTAATTTCTTCTTCAGTTTTAGGAAATGTTAATGTGATTAAAAAAATGAGAAGGGCAAACGTTGTGATAATGAGTTTTCTTTTGACACAATTTTTAATCATCGATAAATCACCTAATAAAGAATATGATAAAGAAAAAGAAAGAAGAACTAAAAAAAGAAAGTCTTAAAACTTTCTTAAATCGAGATTTCACCTAAACGTAGAAGCTCCACGACAGCGCTTGCACGACCTTTAACTTCTAGTTTTTGCATTGCGTTGGAGATGTGATTTCGAACTGTTTTTTCACTTATATTAAAATCTTTAGCAATATCTTTCGTTGTGTAATTTTGAATAAGTTTTTCGAAAATTTCTTTTTCTCTCGGTGTAAGGATTTTTTGCTTCATGTCATCACCCTTTCTTTTCCATAAACCTACTTATAGTATTTTATGACAAGAAAGAAAAGTGGTGTCTTACGCGTTTTGAAATTTTACGGTAATGTATTTTTCTTCATCAAACAATTCTTGTACGCTTCTAATGATGTTATTTGCAAGGGTATTTGAATGATCTGTACTAGCGATGACAATGCTGATTGTATCTTTGCTAATTTTTGCAAAACTGTCTAGTTGATAGGTTTCTTTGATTTTTTTCTCAATTTTTTCTTCGTCACTTTTTTTTGTTTGCAAAGCCATTAAGGAATTGTATGCATTGTTTTTTTCCTCAGTTGTTTTGGTTGTGTCCATTAAAATGGATTGATAATTTTCCATTTCTTTTAAGACACTTTCATCTTCACTGACACGTAAAGAGACTAAAAGACTGCTTTCTTCAACATCAACATTGACCGGGACAGTTGTGTTTGAATTATTGTTTTCTAAAATGGCTGCCAAGCTACTATCCTTCATTGTGACGTAGTAAATCGATAAAACTAAAATAAGACTAAAAAGCGTTACAAACCATACACTTTGTTTATTAATCATAATATTCCTCCTAAGCACCTATCACATCATATGAATATTACAAAATTTTATTACATGATTTCTAGAGGATTATGCTATAATAAAAATATGGTGAAGTGAGTATTATGTATCAAATTTGTTTACTTTTTATGAAATTTCTTTTATTTAGTATGATTGGCTATGTTGTTGAAATGATTATGTGTGCAATCGTTGATAAGAAAATTGCAAATCGTGGTTTTTTTTGTGGGCCAATTATTCCGATTTATGGAGTAGGTAGCTTATTACTTATTTGGATTTTGAAACCTTTTAGAGAAAACATTCTTTTGGTTATTTTACTTAGTATGCTTATTACCACAACGATTGAATATTTTACGGGATATGCTTTAGAGAAGATTTTTCATAATAAGTGGTGGGATTATAGTAAAGAAAAATTTAATCTTCATGGTCGAATTTGTTTGAAAAATACAGTTTTATTTGGAATTGGAGGTCCAATTATTCTTTATATTTTAAATCCTTATATGAATGATTTTCTAATTCAATTTAAAAATTCAACTTTAATTGCTGTGACAATTTTCCTATTTATTATTTTTCTTTTGGATGTTACATATTCTTGTATTGTTGCTTATAACCTTCGTCATCGATTAATTGTTGTTGAAGATTTAAAAAACGAGAAACTTTCTAAAATTCCTGGTATGTTGGAACGAATGTTAACGAGTAGGGTGAAAGGAATGAAAAAATTTCCTAAACGGTTGTTAAAAGCCTTTCCTACTTTATGGAAAAGTCACCCAAAAGAATTTGAAATTATGAAAAAAATTGAGGAAAAAAATAAAAAAAGTAAAAAAATGAAAAAAAATCGCAAAAAATAAAGGAAATCGAACTCTTTTCTTGTATGTATTAGTAGAAAGGAGTTTTTTTATGAAACAAATTAAGCAATGGGATGCTAAAGATTGTGGAGTGAGTTGTGTATCTTATCTTATTCAATATTATGGTGGGTATGTTCCAATGGAAAAATTACGAGAAGATACATTTACAAGTCGTAACGGAACAAATGCGTATTTTTTAATTCAAGCTTTAAAAAAATATGGATTTGATGCAGTGGGAAAGAAGATTTCTTTAGAAGAGTTAGATAAAAGTGTTTTTCCTCTTATTGGACATTTTGTTTTAAAGAATGGACTAGAACATTTTATGATTATTCAAAAGCTATATAAAAGAGAAGTTTTGGTAATGGATCCGGCCGTGGGTAAAAGAAAAATGTCTTTGGAAACTTTTAAGGAACAATGGGATGGGGTTATTTTAGAAGTTGTTCCTCAAAGTGAGATTGTTAAAATACCTAAAGAAAAAAGTGTATTAGCTTTTTTGAAAAATCTTCTTTTGGTTCATAAGAAAAAAGCTCTTTTCTTATTACTTTTAAGTTTTTTGATTTCTGTTTTAACTATTTTGGAAAGTTTTTATTTAAAGATAAGTTTAAATCAATATCAAAATTTTGCTTGGGATAAGATGTTTTGGTATATTGTTTTCTTTTTTGGAAGTTTACTTGTTTTGCGTTTTTTCTTTTTTTATATAAAGGAGATATGTCGACTTTATTTAAGTAAAGATATTGAGATAGATTATATGTATTCTTTTTTATCTCATATATTTAAACTTCCTCTTATAAAGTTTAAAAGCTATCAAACGGGAGAAGTTATAACAAGAATTACTGAAGCAAGAGAAATGAAAGAAGTTTTTGCGGATGTTTTTGTAGCTCTTACTTTAAATTCTTTTTTAGGAGTTTTGACGTTTCTTTTTTTGTATTTTTTGAGTAAAGAACTTTTGCTTGTATTAAGTATTGGAGTAATGATTTATTTTTTGCTTGGACTACTTTTTTCTAAAGCTTTGTATCGCATTTTGCTTTTACATATGGAAAATGAGAGTGTTTGGCAAGAGAATTTGTTAGAGGGTATTCGAGTATTTGAACCTGTTAAACATTTGCATATGACTAAAAAACATCTAGAACATTTGGAAGAAGGTTTGGCACATCATATTCATGTACGATTACGTCATCAAGTAAAATTGGAAAGAATTGAACTTTTTAAAAATTTTGGATTAGAAGTACTAGGGTTTGTTTTGCTTACTTATGGAATGTATTTATATTTTCATGGACGGATTTCAGGGGTGGATTTTCTTACTTTTCAAAGTTTATATGGTTATCTTCTTTCTCCTTTAAAAGATTTATTAGCGGTTATTCCTAAGCTTTATTATTTAAAAGGAGTTTTAAGTAAAATAAGTGAGTATATGGCTTTAGAAGAGGAACTCTTAGAAGAGCCTACTGTAAAAATGGTAGATACTTCTATAAAGTTTGAAGATGTTACTTTTTCTTATACACCAATTTCTACATTTATTGAACATCTTTCTTTTGATATAAAGTCTCATGAGCACGTTTTTTTAAAAGGTCCTAGTGGAGTTGGAAAGAGTACGATATGTCGGTTACTCATAAAGGAAATGCAAAATTATACAGGAAATATTTTGATAGGCGCTCAAAATTTGAAAGATTATAATTTGGCAACTATTCGAGAAAATATTATGTATTTAAGTCAAAAAGAACCTTTATTAAAAGGAACCATTAAGGAAAATCTCTTCTTTTATTCTGATGTGTCTTTGGAAGATTTTCAAAAGGTATGTCAGGTTTGTGAATTAGAAAGTATAGTGAGTAAAAAAGCTTTACGATATGATACTTTCTTAGATGATGAAAATTTATCTGGTGGAGAAAAGCAACGGATTATCCTTGCTAGAACTCTATTAAAAAAAGGAGAAATTTATTTGCTTGATGAGTGTTTGAGTGAGGTGGATGAAATATTAGAAAAGAAAATCATTAAGAATATTCGAGCATATTTGCAAGATAAAACTTTGATTTATATCAGTCATCGAGATCATTCAAAAATGTTTGAAAGAGTGGTGAATATTACGAATGGATAATCGTTTTTCTTTAAAGAAAAGGAAACCCAAAATAAAAATTCTTTGTTTTTTAAGTTTTACTTATTTACTTTTTTTAGTTACTTTCTTTGTGTTTTTTTCTTTTGATTTTGGAACTGCTTATGATGGGATTTACTCTTGTAAGAAAAATCATTGTACGATAACTTCTTTTCTTCAAGTTTCGGAAGTTGTCGAATTAAAAACTTCTCAAAAGTTGATACTTAATAAACAAGAACAAAATTTACAGATTGAAAAAATTTATGATCCAGAGCTTGTAAACAATGTAGCGATTCAGCAAGTGGTTTTTAAAGTGCCTAAACAGGAATTTTATGAAAATCAAACGGTATCTTTTGTTATTCAGAAAACTAAGAAAAACATTTGGGAAATCCTATGGGAAAGTTTGAAAGGAGGTGATGTCTTATAGTTATGAATCGTAATGAGCTACTCCAAGTACAGGGAGGTGGATGGTTATTAATTGCTGGAGTAGTGGCTGGCGCGATAACATTTGTCATCGGTGTGATTGATGGTTTTATTAGACCTTTATCGTGTCATGAGTAAAAATTGGAAAAAAGTGAAAGAGAGGAGGGTAAAATGATTTTAGAAAAAAAAGAATTGTGTCAAATTGAAGGTGGCGCGATTACAGCTGCTTTAGTAAATGCAATTCTTCGAGGATTTCAATTTCTTTTTGATTTAGGCAAATCGGTTGGTTCTTCGATTGCTCGAATGACAAAAGGAAATTATTGTTGAAAAAAAGTAGCTGTTGCTACTTTTTAATGTTCAGTTAAATATAAATCATAATATTCATCATAGGTAATACCTAATTCATGGACTTTAGTTGCGTGTTCAATTCCAATATATCTTAGATGCCATGGTTCTTCTTTATATCCAGTTATGGTTGAATTATCTTTTGGATAACGTACGATGAATCCATATTTATATGAGTTATTAAGCATCCATTCATAATCTGCATCTGTTAAATTGCTCCAATGGGTACTACTTCTTACATCTAAAGCAAGACCTGTTTGATGTTCAGAATGTCCTGGTCTTGCAGAATATGTGTCTACGACTTCTACAGGGTCATCTTGAAGATAGCCATTATATAAACGGTTTTGATAATCATAAGAACGATAGGTACTATAAGGAATAATATAAACATTATCTAATTTTGCGGCAGCAAGAAGATTTTCAAAATCATTTACTGCATCATCTTTGATTTGTAAAGATGGAAAACTTGGAATTGCCACTAAATCATCGGGAACATAGTCACTAGGTAGGGCATGGCTTTTATTAACTAATACTGTTACTGCGCTTGGATCTTCTATTGTTTCGATAGTTTGATAAAAAGGTTCATCTAAATTTAAATTCACTCGGGTAACTGCGTCTTTCATTTCGATACTTTCTAAGGCTTGGTAAGCTTTGTAACGGTCAATTTTTGAAAAATCAAAATTGGAAATTTGATAAAATTGGGATAAGTCAACATACTCATTAGCTAAAATACTTTGAATATTTTTTTCACTCATGTATTCATAAATATTATTAATCTCGTCTGCTGTATATCCTTTTTCTAAAAGAGAGTTGGCTTCTTGGACAAAGCTTTCTTTATTAACTAGAATGATGCCTTTTTCTTCAAGAATTTGACTTTCTGTTTTTGGAGTTTCTACTTCTTTTTCTTGAAAAAAGAAATCTTTTGTAAAGTGAAGAGTTGTTCCAACTACGGCTAAAATGCAGAAAATTGAAAGTAATATTATTAATATCTTTTTATCACGTTTCATAAAAATCACCTATTAATAGTATAGCATTTTTTTGGTATATTTATATATACTTGACATACTTTTTTACTAGAGGTGTACAATGAAAAAAGTAATGAGTTTTTTAATTTTGCTAAGTTTATTTATTCCTTCAGTAGCTGCTGAAGAAGTAAGTAGTGACTTAGCTCCAAATAGCAAGAGTGCTATTTTATTAGATGCAAGTACAAAGACGATTTTGTTTAAGAAAAATGAACAAGAAAAATTGGCTCCTGCTTCTATGACAAAAGTTATGAGTATGCTTTTAATTATGGAAGCAATTGATAATGGCAGTTTAAGTCTAGATGATGATGTGACAATAAGTGAGAATGCAGCGAGTATGGGTGGAAGTCAAGTATATTTACAAGCTGGTGAAACCTATAAGGTAAAAGAACTTTTAAAAGGAATTGCTGTTGCAAGTGGAAATGATGCAGTAGTTGCAATGGCTGAAAAAATTTCTGGCACAGTAAGTGATTTTGTTGCTAGAATGAATGAACGAGCTAAAGAGCTTGGTGCAGTAAATACGCATTTTGTAAATCCTCATGGCTTAGATGCTGAGGATCATTATACAACAGCTTATGATATGGCTTTAATGGCCTTTGAGTTACTAAAGCATCCGACAATATTAGAATATACAAGTATTTATGAAGATTATTTACAAAAAAATGATGGTTCAAGTATATGGCTTGTCAATACCAATAAGCTTGTTCGTTTTTATGACGGTGTTGATGGCTTGAAGACCGGTTTTACTGCAACGGCAGGGTATTGTTTGACTGCAACTGCGAAGAAAAATAATTTGCGTTTAATTTCGGTTGTTATGGGTGCTGAGACAAGTGACAAAAGAAGCAGCGATACTACAAGTCTTTTAAATTATGGTTTTAATACTTATAAAACACATGTTGTTTTGACTACGAAAGATTCGTTAGGAGTGAAGAGAGTTGAAAATGGAGTGGTTGAACAAGCAGATATTGTGCTTACCCAAGATTATGTAAAATTGTTAAAACAAACGGATGCTAAACCTAATTATTCTTTTAATGTTTCTGTAGATTCTTTGGTTGCTCCGTTAAAAAAGGGAGATATCGTTGGAAAGGTTTCTGTTGTTGATGAAACCGGAAGTGTAATTGATACATTAGACGTAACTCTTAAAGAAGATATTCCAAAAGTGAATTGGTGGCAAGCATTTTTAAAGAATTTAAAGCATTTAACAGCTGGTCAAATTTTAATAAAATAAATGTCAAATAAACAAGAAAAGATTGTCTTTCCTTGTTTTTCTTTTATAATAAAAGTAGGTGAGTACTCGTGCAAAAGAAAAAGAAGTTGAAATTAAAAAAGTCCGTTATTTTTAAATCTTTAGCCATTATTATTGCTATAATGAGTATTTATGTTTTCATAATGTTTTTAAAATTAAATGTTTTGCCTTTTATGTATTTGCTCTTTTTATTTCTTATATTGTTTGCAATTGATATTGGGCTTTATTTACTTATGTCGAAGAAAAAAACCGTTTTTCGAATTGTTGGAACCATTTGTACTATTTTTTTATTCGTTCTTTATTTTGTTGGAATTGAATTTCAGACAGTCACTTTAAATTTTTTGCATCAATTTGCTTTTTTAAATATTCAAACAGAACATTATCAAGTTATTGTAAAAAATACGAGTGAAATGGCTTCATTAAACGATTTAGATAATAAAAGTATTGCTTACGTAAAAAATCGTGAAGGGGCATCTAAAGCTTATAAACAACTTGAAAAAGAAAATGTAAAAAAAGAAGAAGTTGATGGCGTAGGTGCCTTGGTTCGTTCTTTTTTACAGGATGAAATCGATGTCATTTTGCTTGAGTCTTCCGAAGAAGAACTTTATAATGAAATGAGTCAAGAGTTTAAAGAAAATCATAAAGTTTTAGAAACTGTTTCTGTTGAAGTACAAAAAAATGATTTCAGTAAAGATGTTGCGATTACCAAACAACCTTTTAGTGTTTATGTAACGGGAGTTGACACATATGATGCTATTTCCAGTGTGGCAAGAAGCGATGTAAATATGGTAATTACTGTAAATCCAGTTACTCATAAAATTTTGCTAACTTCTATTCCAAGAGATTATTATGTGCCTATAGCGGGAAGTTCTTCAGAGTTAAACGATAAACTTACACATGCTGGATTAGAAGGTGTTGATGTAAGTATTAAAACGATTGAAAATTTATTAGATATGGATATAAATTATTATATAAAATTTAATTTTACTTCTTTAATTCAAATTGTTGATGCCTTAGGTGGAATAGATGTTGATTCGCCATTTGCTTTTACTGCTGATTATGAAGAAGATACACATATTTATTATGAATTTCAAAAAGGAATGAATCATTTAAATGGAAAACAAGCTTTGGCATATGTTCGAGAACGTTATGGTCTTCGTGAAGGAGATGTAGCACGAGCAAGACATCAACAACAAGTTGTAGAAGCCGTTGTAAATAAACTTACAACAACTACTATTTTAACTAAATATGGAGAACTTCTTGGAAGTATGGAAGGAAACTTTACAACAAATTTTGATTTTGATAGTATAACCGGATTTGTAAAAATGCAGTTAAATGATATGCCATCATGGAGTGTGGAAACACAAGTATTAACTGGAGCTGATGCTTCAAGGAAAACGGCATCTATGCCTGATTTGTATTCTTCAGTTATGATTCCTGATGAAGAACAGTTAGAAAACGCAAAAGGAAAAATCGATGAGATTACACTTACATAAAAATGCCATTTAAGATGGCGTTTTTTTTCACTTTTTTTGTCGAAGTTGTTTAAAAATAGCCAAAAATTTTCTATATTAAAATAGGCAAGGTGAGGCTATGCTAATTTTACAAATTGAAGAAAAAAAAGAAAATCTTTATGCAAAGTTAGAAGGAAAATTAACCCGAAAAGAAACCTATCAAGTTGAACAATATTTAATTCCTTATATTGTTAAAAATAAAGTAAAGAACTTTGTTTGTGACTGTAAGAAATTGAAGAAAATCGATATTGATGGTAAATATGCTTTATTAAAAACAAAAGTGGTTTTAAAAAAACAAATAGGGGAATTTCTTCTATGTGATGTTAAAGAAAGTATTAAAAAAGAACTGATTGGATACCGTATGCGCATACAGTAAAAAGAATTGGAGGGTATTGGTTGACAACAGAAGAATTGATTAAAGACAATATGGCTTTAATCAAACATATTGCTCAAAACTTTTACCAGGTTTCTTTTGAAGATTTATTACAAGCTGGTGCCATGGGAATTTTAAAAGCTTATAAAAATTATCGGAAAAATGGAACAACAAAATTTTCAACTTATGCTTACGATTATATTTTTGGAGAGATGTATGATTTTGTGATGAGAGATCGTGAGATAAAGGTAAGTAAAGAAATTTTAAAATTAGCTAAAGAAATTGAACTCACTAAAAATGCCCTAAGTTTAAAAATGAACCGAGTTCCAACGTACGAGGAAATAGGCGCGTTTTTAAATCTTAGTCCTATCCAAGTAAGAGAAGCTCTTCAAGTAACTTCGAAGTCGATTAGTTTAGATGAAGAAAGGGATGAAACAAGAGATTTATATGAAACCATTCCTTTTGAAGAAAAAATCTCTTGGGATGATAAAATCACTTTGGAAGATAGTATTCATACGCTTCCACAAAGTGGACAAAAGATTATCAAGTATCGTTATTTTGAAGATTTGTCACAAAGTGAAACGGCCAAACGCCTTGGGATGACTCAAGTAATGGTATCGAGATATGAAAAGAAAAGTTTAGAGCAATTAAAAAAATTCTATGAAGTTGCCTGAAAGCTAGATGTTTAAGCTTTCTTTTTTTTGTATTGAAAGATGAAATTTTAATTGAATGAATTCTTCTTTTTTGCTATAGTAATTTTAGAAGAAGGTGAAGTTATATGAGAAAGTATATTGGAGTAGTAAGTATTGTTTTATTTGTGGTTGTTTTAGGAATAATTTCTTTTACTTTTTTTGCTAAAAAAGATGATGAAATTACTCAAACCACTTTTTTAAGAAAAGTTTCTTCAAATTTAGAATATCCTATAGTAAATAATGAGGAGGAACTTTTGAGAATTTTGGAAAATCAGAATTATCAAAATGAAACTTGTGATTGTATACAAGATTATGAAATAAAAGTCGAGAGTAAAACTTATATAATTTATGATCTAGAAGAGGGAATGCGTGTTCGTTTAGATGAAAAAGAAACTGTATTAAGTTCAGAAGATTCCAATAAACTTTCTCAAATTATACAAGAAACTATGCGTTAACAATTTTTATCTCGAATTAAAACTTTTCCTTTTCCTTTGTAGTTTTCTAGTTCTTTATCAAGAAAATTTGAAATAAGCAATAATTTTGATATTTTTGCCTTGCATTTAAAAAAAATTATATTATAATAATTCTTTACAAGGAGTAGATCAAAAGATGAAAACAGACAAAATTTTTTTGGGTAATATTCGAAAATGTACAAAATATGAAGTACACAAAGTATTTACCTGTAGTGAATATATTAATGATCAATGTATTGGAAGTGATAGCTTTGGTTATGTTGAGCGAGATGATGAACTTTTTAAAGAAAATGCAATTTTAATAAAAATAGAAAATGGAGGCTACGTTGATTTAGAAAATTTCAATTCTATTTTAGATTACATTAGAATTTACCGGGATATTAAAAAAGATGGCTTCCGTCTAGGGGGATTAATGATGTCAACTTCTCCACATTGTGCTGGAAGCTTGTTCGTTGATCAAGATTCTTTAACGCCTTATTATGCAAAAAATCAACAAGTTACAGATATAATGTTAAAAAGATTGAAACAGCAGGTAAAAGATAATAAATAGTTTAGTATAGTAAAACCACTTTTGTTTTCAAATTAAAAGTGGTTATTTTTTGAAGAAAATTATTATAGTTTAATGTAGTGTTTACTTAAAAAAATCAAAATGATTTTTACATTCTATTTTTAGTAATAATTATCTTCCTTTTACTATTTATAGTTTTAATATAAAAGAAATCCACCTAACATAGCAGAATTAGGTGGAACCTAAAAATATAGGTAACGCTCAACATGCTCATATTGAATGTTACTTTTTTTATTATATGTATTTTTTTAAATATAAAAATTTTATACAGAGTTAGATATTTTTTGACTTTCCATACTAGCTTTATACGCATCTATATTCGTTAGAATCTGATTTTTTCTATCTATCAAATCATAATATACTCTAGTCGCAGGTGTATCTTCACCTTTACTTAATGAATCAAGTAAAGTATAAATTTTAACCCCACTAAAGTTTTTATAATAGATTTCAAATAAAGAGTTTAATGCATCAAAATTTTCTTTTCCAATCGCATCAAAAATAACTCCTATATTCCCATCTTTTCTACTTCTGATAATAATATCTTTATTTTGTTCAAAAAATTCTTTTACTAAAAATAAAGAAGATTCATAATCTGTAACGTTTTTATACAAAGAGTTTTTTGGATCGTCAAAAACAAAAATTCCATCATTATGCATCATTTGGCAAATGTCTTGAGTAATTAATTCATTGATAATTTCATTAAATAATTCATAAGGCCTTTTTTCATCACTAATATCCTCAGTTTTGAAAGTATTCTTAGATGTTTCTATTACTCCTTCAAGTCTATCCCAACCACAAACAACTCTATATTTTCCATCATTAACACTATTCAAAAAAAGTTCAAATAAATGATTTAATTCATGAACAATATTATGATCATTAAAATTACTAGTATAGTTTCCTTTTATAATCATTAAAGATGATAAATTATATCCAATAGATGTTAGCGTAATATTAGGGTTAATAAACGTGCCAGATTCTTGATAAAGCCTCGCGTTAAAAGAATCACTGTTATCTAAAAAATTTCTCTCTTTTATTTCTTGTCTTATTCTTTTATTTTCTGGTAAACTATTGAAATATTCATTATGATATTGATTTAAAATTTCATCATAAGAATTCTGAAGTTGTTCAATTCTTTCATAAGAAGGCCAAATTTTTTTCACTTCCTCTTTATCTAAATAATTTTCGTAGACATCTCCAAAATCTATTCCATTAGCTTTAAAATAAGATATTCTTTTATTTTTTGTCTCATTAATTAACCATGGTGTGGTATCTGGATTATTAAGCATCTTTTCATTTTCTCTAGAAAAAGCAAATAAGGGAATATTATTAAGTAAAAAATAACCAAATATTATTTTTATGCAGGAATTTAACTTGTAATAAGAATTTCTAGGATTTTCAAACAATTCTTCTAAACCTTCTCTTTTATCAACAGGTATTAAATCAAGATTTTCTTTGATAAACTTTATATAATATTTATTTTGTAATTCGTGGTCCAACTTTTCTGTGTCATGAACATAATCCATATAAGATTGAAATTTACTCATATATAAAGAAAACTCATCAAGTGCATTTGTATATCTTTCCATTAATTGATTTAAATCTAAAAACTTTGAATCCTGTAATTTCTCATTAAAATTATCTTGATTAATAGAGGAATCGATTTTACTTAATAAAGAGAGAGAAGCTTGAAAGGCATTTAAGTATTCTTTTAAAATGTTATTAGAGTCAAAAACATAATTAAAATTATTCTCTAACCATAAGGAAAGAGGGGCATATTTATTTGGAATTTCCTTTTTTTCTACAATATCTATAAAATCATCAAAAGTTAAATCGGGTAAACATTTATGAATTAATGAATACTTTTCCTGATAAAATTTCTTTTTTCTACCATCTTCTCCTAATTGATATAACTTATAAAATTCTAAATATTTATGGATAGGGTGAAGATTACTATGAGTAAAATCATAAGTAGAAAATAAATCATTCTTTGTAAGAGAAAGCAAATTATTTTTTAGTAAAGAATCCATGAGTTCATTAGATTTATTTTTAGCAATTTCCTTTAAAAGCAATTCTAATTCAGTTGGGCTTTGATATCCTATAAAAAGACATCTGTGAAACTTTTCTTCTATTTCTTCTCGAATATCTTCTTTGTAAAACTCACTATAAAAGCGAATAAAATATTCTTTAAAAACATCAATATGATCTCTTAAGTATTGATTAAAATCTAAAAATTTTAATAATCTATCATTCATAAATATCACCTAACAACTTTTTAAGCATAACATAATTAGCTGGAAAAACTCCCTTACCATGATAAACATCTATCTTATCTTTAGAGTGTTGTTAATGATACTATAAGAATGTACAAAAAAGGGAAAATAAAAATGTACAAAATTGTACATAATATATCCCCTTGAG
>CALVXT010000008.1 GCA_944371545.1 uncultured Bacilli bacterium
TCATCGTAATACTTATTAATTCTTGTTTTCATAATTCTGATCCTTTCATACTAAATATAACATATTTTGACATTTTTGGAAACGTCTATTTATTGATTTTTAAAACTTTTTATGTTTATAATAAGTTTGGTGAGGAAATTTATGGAAAAAATAAAAGTTTTAACAGACCAATGTATTGGCTGTGGTGCTTGTGTAGGTATTGATCCAGAACATTTTGATTTTAATGAAGATGGACTATCTCATGTAATTAGTGAAGAAAATTTAGAATCTGAAGCTTTAAAAGATGCAATTGATTCTTGTCCAGTAGGTATTATTTCTTTAGAAGAAAGTACAGAAGAATTTAATTCAGAAAATGCTTTAGAAGAAAATGTACTTGAAGATGAGACAGACGAAAGCGAATTGGAAGATATTGAAACACCTTCAACAATTAAAAATGAAGATGTTGTCGATGAAGAAATTTAAACTGCTATATGCAGTTTTTTTCTTGGTTTATTGCATAAAAAAACTATAAAGAACTGTTCTTTATAGCTTCTTTTTTATTAGCTAAATACTTTAGGAAGAATATAGCATACTACAAATAATGTAATTGCATAAGCTCCTGTAAACACATAGCAGATTTTATTTTTATCAATTTTTGTTAATCCAACAAACCCATGGTAGGTATTTAATAGATAAATAACTCCTGTTATTGCTATAATAAGAATAGCAATCCATTCACTTAAGAATAAGAAGATGAATGCTACTAATGTGGTAATTGTTGTAAATATTGAATTTACGCCAATTAATCCCATAATTGCTTTAAAATCTGATTCTTTTTTTGTTAGAGCACTACCTATTAAATGCAATAATCCGCCTAAGCAAAAGAAGAAAATTATCATTAAAAGTACTGCAATAAAGAATACGCTTATAGGTACTTCTACACTATATCCTCTAAGTAAAGACCCATAGCCACTTAATGAAGCAACTAATCCAACACTTTCTTTTACAAAGAAGAATGTGAATAATCCAAAAATAATTGAATTAATTCCAATCATAATTAATGATAAGATGAAATTTGAACTTTTTGCATATTTTTTCATGGTATCTACCGGTTTTGTAAAAATACCTTTTAAAGCATCAATATAATCATTTACATAATCTGTAGCAACTTCGTTTACTACTTCTGCTTCTACTTCCTCTACTTTTTTGGTTTCTTTGTTTTCACAATCACATGGTTTCCCATCTTCTAGTTTCTTTCCACATTTTGTACAAAATTTTGCCATAAATCTACTCTCCTCACTTAATTTTATTTTTAAAATCTTTTTTTATTACCAAGTTGAAAAATATGTTACTGTTCCATAAATATCATTTATCTTATATGCATTGTCTACATAATCGTAAGAAATACTTGTTGTATAGGAACTATTTCCTTCTTTTGTCTTTGTTTCATTATTGAAGTTTTGATAATCAACCGTATATTTATAAGTGAACTTTGCTGAAATTTCTAATTGATTATCGTTTAAGCTAACATCTGTAATATTTACATCTGTTACTTCAAAAGCTTTTAAAGTCACATCACTATCTGTGACAAGTTCTTCATATAAATCTTCGTATTCTTGTTCTAAATTTTTTAAATCTGCATTTGCATAATTATAACTTTCTTTTATGCTATTCCAGTCTTTTTTAGCTATGATATTTGCATATAAAGTTGTTAAATCCTTTTTTACTTGTTCTTCTAAAGTTGTTTTCATTTCATCAGTTAAGGATTCAAGTGAAACATCTGCTTTATAACTTGTATTATAACTTGAAATATTTTGTTCACTCGTTTCTTCAATTCCACAAGGTAAAACGGTTTTAATTGTTGTGGTTCCTACAAAAATTTGAGAAATTACATACACATCTAATTCTTCTGTTGATTTGTCGTTATTTAAATATTTAGATTCTAATGCGATATCATTTACTGTTACAGTTGAATTTTTTGGAACAGTTATTTGATAATCTTTTACAAGTAATGAATTACTTACATTTGATACTTGCCATGAATCAAAAATCAAAAATTTCTTTTGACTATTTTTTATTACGCGAATGGTAATGGTATCTTCTTCACTTCCTTCTGAAGCAATTTGAAATTCAACATTGGCTGTTAACTTTCCTTCGTTATACTCCACATCAATAACTTTATAGTTTACGACATCATCATATCCATTGTGTAATGAATCAAAAATTTTTTCAAATGCTTCTTTAGTTGCAAATGTTGTATCACCGCTTAAATTTAAAGCATTATATATTCGGTCTGCATCATTACTAATCATTGCTTCTAAATATTCGGTTGCTACTCCTTCAGGTCCAAACCTTTTGCTTAAGAACCAATAACTTCCAATAACTACAACTACTAAAACAACAACAGTTATAATTATTGCTTTCTTTTTCTTCGACATTGGTTTGCGTTCGGTTTTTTTCACCACTTTTTTTGTTTTCTTTTCTTCTTCCTCTTTTTGATGAACTTTAGCTCCACACTCTCCACAAAACTCAGCATTTTTCTTTAGTTTGGCTCCACATTCACCACAGTACATCCAATCACTCCTTTTCTATATCTATCATTATAATTTTTTTTGACGAAAATAACAATAACTAAACTTAAAATTTCATCAAAAAAATACATTTATATAAAAACTCTATTTGCAAATATTCATTTTTATGATAACATGATGGTAAGCCGATTTAGTACAGTGGTAGTACAGATGCATGGTAAGCATCAGAGAACAGTTCAATTCTGTTAATCGGCACCAGATTGATAGGAAACTCGAACTTTTAAAATTTCGAGAATAATAAATCACTAACAGAAATGTTAGTTTTTTTGTTATTAAAAAAGAAAGCGCAAATGATTATAAGCTAACAATAGAAACTATAGAATTAAAAATATTTGAAGAGTTAAAAGATAACCAGAAAACTAGATAATCGTTGTAAAAACAAAATTATCTTATGACTAGAGATTATAAGATACTAAAAAAAATTAAAAACTTCTAAACCTACTATCACTGGTAAAGAATTTAAATTTGATAAAGAAACTTATGATACTCTGCAAGCCAAAAAGAAAATAGAAGACTTCACAATTTCTTAAATGTTATACTCTAAACCTAAAAAAAGGCTTTAATAAATTACTATACATAGTGATTGAAAACGATAAAGATGATGTGGTTAAAAAAATAACTTCTTATATCAATTAGATTATTACAACGATAAAGATTTACACAATATTGCAGATGAAACAACTAGAGAAGATAAAATAAACGATTATCTTTATAAACAAAAATATGAAGAATATGATAACGACTACTATGAAAGAGATATAGATATTTAAAATATGTGATATAATTAATTTGTAGAGGTGTTGTTATGATTTTATATGATAATATAATCAAAAAAATATCTAATAATAATAAAATAATTGATGAAAAAACTTCTCTAATATCCAAATACTTTGTTTCTCTTTTTGAGTTGAACATAATAAAGGATGCATCATTAATAGACAATCTTGTTTCAAAAGTAGTTAATGAGTTAGATGATATTGTATATTATGATAGCAATGATGAAAAAATATTGAAAGAGTTAGAGATTAGTAAAAATAATAAAGGCTTATCTAAGGGTAATATTATATACATAAATAAAAATATGAAAGATGATATGATTAAAATAACATTATTTCATGAATTGACGCATTTTTTGCAAAGATATAATATTGAAGGATTGGGAGAATGCATAGGAATAATGCAAAACTATAAATGGCGCATTCTAATGGAAGCACAAACACAAAATGTTGCCGAAATGGTATATTCTAATATTTTTGGCAATATAAAAGAAAGTTTGGAATATAATTCGGAAGAATTAAGAATGTTGCCAGGTGGAATTATTAAAAGTAATTTAAGAAATTACCAAATGTATGATTCGATATTAAAAAAAATATTAATAGTTTTGAATATGAGTATTGAAGAATTTATAGCAATTAATTTTAGTGGAGAACAATCATTAAAATTATTTGAAGAAAAACTAGATAATGTTTATGGTAAAGAAGTAAAAAATTTTATATGGGAATTACTTGATATAATTTATTCTACAGATGCAATAATATATACTGGTGGTGCTAATGATTTATCAGATCCTTATATTGTTCAAAGTTTAGTTGATAATAGAAAGATAAATGTTTCTTCAAAAAATCAATTTAAAGCAATTAAACAACTTGATTTATTATTATTGTTTTTATCAAAACAAAATATTGAAATTTATTCAAAACTTTTGGATTTACAATTTGATACAAAAGAAAAATATATGCAACAATCAAATAAATTTTCTGAAGTATCGCACACTTCTATGGAAGAAGTCGAAAATAATCCAGAACAATTTATAATGACAGAATGTATACCTGCTTGTAAGGAATTATGGAGTAAAAATATTTACACATTTATGGTGAGTAATTATACCGATAAAACCAGAATATGGGTTGAAATATATGATGAAATTAGTGAAGAAAATTTAAGATATTTAAAAAGTTTAAAATTCAAAAATATATCTGTAAATATCTATCATGATGGATTTTATCAAATTGCAATAAATCATATTGGAAAAAATGCCAGTGATCTATTATTAGAAGTTTGCAGAGGATTTAAAATGCAGGATGTACCTAAAAATATAGCATATTATAGTGAAGAAGATTTTTTGATAAAATGTGGCTGCTATGATGAGAAATCTAATCCCAATTATTATGAAATGAAAGAATTTTACGAAATGGAATTTGCTAGTTTAGAAGAACAAAGAATTTATATGGATAAATTTAGAGAATGGGAACTTAGTGACAATAGTAAAAAAACAATAAAAACATTTAATCCAAGCAAAAAAGAAAAAACTACAGAAGAATATGCAATCGAACATAATATGATATATAAAGATGGTAGAATCTATTTAAGTAAATTTGATTATGAAAAGCATGTTAAATATGTACATTATATTGAAACGATTATTGATAATCAATTATATTCGACACATTTTGAAAATGGAGTAGAAACAATTAATCATAAATTATAAAAAAGATGAGCAATGCTCATCACAGATTGTTGACAAATAGGTATGATACATTGCTTATTTGTCTTTTTTGTTTAATTTTAAGCTAAAAATATGAAATATCAAAAAAATACTTAGTATAGCCTTCTACTAAGCATATTGATGTAATACAAATTTTTTGAAATTCATACACACATTAAGAAGAGTTAGTTCACGACTGACTCTTTCTTTTGTTCGGAAATAGATTTTCCCTAATCTTTGTTTCATTTTTCTAGCGACATACAATTGTTCAATATGCTCAGTATATGTAGGATGTTGTTTATTTTCACTTTTTGTACATTGACTTTTAAATGGACAAATTTCACAATCATTTTTATCTGCTTAAAAATTAAATTTTTTTATATTATATAATATATTTCTCAAAGAAATTCTCTTAAAATTTGATTTGACTATGATACCAACTTATACAGTTGCTACTTATTTTTATTAAAATTAAACAAACAAATAATTTTTGGCTTTGCATTTCAAACAAAAAAACTACTTTCAATTCTGAGAGTAGCTTTATTTTTTTTCTTACTTATTTTTACTTTTGAATTTCATTCATTATTGCATTTAAACTGGAAAAATTCACAAAATTAACCTTTTTATTGTAAGTTTCTATCATTGCTTTATCTTCTGCAGTTTGCTCTTCTTCAGGAGTATTTTTAATCGCATTATATAATAATTTTAACATTGTTTTGTGAACAAAACTTAATCTTGAATAATCAATTCCACCTCTTAAGTGAAATATGGTTGCCTTTTCGAAAATTTCTTGTTTAATTTGTTTTTTTATATTATTTCTAATCGTCTTTATATTTTTCTCGTCTGTTGGGTCTGCAAGGCCTACTGTTACTAGAATAATTTTTTTATTTAATACATTATCTAATTTTTTTAGTGTTTTAGACATTCCTAATACTCCGCCTGCATATAATCCGCCTATATAAATAATGGTGTCATAATTATTTATTTGATTGGCATTTTTAAAAGGAATGGCTTTTATATTTGTTTTCTTAGAAAGTTCGTTTGCATACTGTTTTGTTGTCCCATAATGTGAGCCATATATTATAATGCTACTCATAACAACCTCCATAATTTATTTTTTAAATACTAAAATTGCTTTTGCTGTTCCTGTAATTGACATGGTTATTAATTCGTAACCGTTTTTTTGCATTTCATTCGCTTTTTCTTCTACTTTTTTAGCCATATCATCTGCTTTTGGCGAATACTCTATAACAACTGTTTTATACATCTTTTACCTCCTAGCTTATTATAAATTATGTACCGCTATAATTGTATAGACTTTACCCTGACAATATTGTACAACATCGCTCATATTTCATTCAAGTTTTTTCTTAATCCAATTTATTCTATATTTGATATTCCTATTTCATTTTTTATCAGTTTCATAAATCGTATCTGTTATTTACAAAAATCATCTATGTTATCTCTATCATAATTTTGATTTTTTATTACTTTGAATATTTCATTTTTTTCATTCACATTACATCTTACTACATCATAAAACGGTGTGTCATAATATATAACCCCATCTCCTGAAATTTTAATGAGTGAAAATCTTGGGGCTTGATGAATGTTCACGACTCCAATATAGTCTATTGTTATCAATACTAATAAAAAAAGTAAAAAATAGCCAAAATTACAAATTAATCTTTTTACGTGTGTCAATCGTTTAGTAAATTTACTCACACCTATTAAAGATATTATTGCACCAAAAATCGAATAAATTCCACCCCAACTACTTTCGCTTGGAAATATTGCAATGGCCGTGATTGAAATTAAAACGCCAAAAATTATGAATAATAAACCAATAAAATTATTTCGATTTTCTATTTTTTTATTCGAATAGTCTATTGTATTCATTATATTTTCTTCTAATTTTTCACAATACTCTTTTTCGTTCACTTTCTCTCCGCTCATCAAATCATTTAAAGAAATATCAAGTTCATTACATAAAGGTTTAAATAATGATAAGTCAGGCATATTTCTTCCATTTTCCCAATTTCCAACTGTGCGATCTGAAACGCCTAATTTTTCAGATAATTCTTGTTGAGTCATATTTTTCTTTTTTCTACATTCAGCAATAAATTTTCCAATTTTTTCTTGATTCATATTTTTCTCCTTTCACACCAATATTTTATAATGCAAAAGTTTTTTATTACAGGAAACATTTCGAGGGTACACAAAATAATTCCTAAAACTTTTTAAAAGCTTTTATTGTTTTTTTGATTATACAAAAAAAGAGATTATAAATCCCATTGCCAATTTATAACCTCTTCCATATCGATTCCATTTTCTGTTATATATTTTTGATGCTTTTTAAGCATAGAGATGCAGTATTGTTTTACTTCTTTTGTATCAAATTGTGGTAAATATTCTGTTGCTAATAAAACTAAATGAAATCGGTCTAATTTGTTTTGTACTCGCATATCAAATGGAGTTGTAATTGTTCCTTCTTCAATATAGCCTCGAACATGCATGTTTTGATTTTTTCTTTTATATGTAAGTTCATGGATGACGTTTGGATAACCGTGGAATGCAAATACAATTGGTTTATTTGTTGTAAATATATAATCGTATTCTTGGTCGCTTAAGCCATGTGGATGAGCACTACTTGGGATAAGTTTCATTAAATCTACAACATTAACAACTCTTATTTTTAAATTTGGAATGTATTTTCTTAAAATACTTGTCGCGGCCATAATTTCTAGTGTTGGAGTATCTCCTGCGCATGCCATGACTAAATCTGGATTATCGTCTAAATCGTTACTAGCAAATCCCCATATGCCTAGTCCTTTTTTGCAATGTCTAATAGCTTGATTCATAGTAAGCCATTGTGGTCTTGGATGTTTGCTTGCAACAATGACATTTATATAGTTTTTTGTGCCTAATACATCATGCATCACACTGATTAATGTATTGGTATCACATGGAAGGTATATTCTTGAAATCTCGGCTTTTTTTGTTAAAACATGGTTAATTATTCCTGGGTCTTGATGCGTATATCCATTGTGGTCTTGTTGCCAGCAATGACTTGAAACCACTAAATTCAAAGAAGATATTGGAGCTCTCCAATCCAGTTCTTTGCTTACTTTTATCCACTTGGCATGTTGACTAATCATGGAATCAACAATTCGAATGAAGGATTCATAACTGTGAAAAAAGCCATGTCTTCCAGTAAGCAAATATCCTTCTAACATTCCTTCACACATATGCTCTGATAAAAAGGAATCAATTACACGTCCTTCATAGGATAAAAATTCATCTTCTTTTTCTCTTTTGTTGTCCCATTGACGATTTGTAACTTCAAAAACAGCATTTAATCGATTTGATAGGGTTTCATCTGGTCCAAAAACACGAAAGTTATCTGGATTTTTTTCTATAATATCTCTGATGAAAGGTCCTAAAGCTCGCATGTCCTCACTTAGCACACTTCCAGGATAAGGTACATCTATGCCATATTTTTTGCAATCTGGAATTTTTAAATCTTTTAATATTTTTCCACCATTTGCATGAACGTTATGACCCATAGTTTTAGATAATTCAGGAATGAATAAACGGTATTCTTTTTTTAAAGAACCTTGTTCATCAAACAATTCTTCTGGATGATAGCTTCTTAACCAGCTTTCTAATCTTTTTAAACTTTCTGGATGACTATCATTTACTTCGATGGGGACTTGATGAGCTCTGAAACTTCCTTCAATTTTTTTGCTATCAATTTCTTTAGGTCCTGTCCATCCTTTTGGTGTTCTCAAAATAATCATTGGCCATAAAGGGCGTTCTGTCACATGATTTTGTCTTGCCATTTTCCAGATTTCTTTAATTCGTAATATGACTTCATCCATTACTTTAGCCATTTGTTGATGAAGCTCTATTTCCTCACTTCCTTCTACATAGTAAGGAACCCATCCATATCCTTTAAATAAAGAATCTAACTCTTCTTTACTAATTCGCGAAAGGATAGTTGGATTGGCTATTTTAAAGCCGTTTAAGTGAAGAACTGGAATGACCGCGCCATCTTTTTCTGGATTAATGAATTTATTACCATGCCAACTCGTCGCGAGTGGTCCTGTTTCAGCTTCCCCATCTCCAACAATCACTGTTGCAATTAAATCAGGATTATCTAAAACTGCTCCGAAAGCATGAGCTAAACTATATCCTAACTCTCCACCTTCATTGATACTTCCTGGGACTTCTGGAGCAACATGACTTGATGTTCCGCCTGGAAAGCTAAAATGTTTCATAAATTTTTTTAGGCCTTCTTCATCTTGAGTAAATTCTTTATAAACTTCTCCATAAGAACCTTCAAAATATGTATTACACATTGTAGCTTGACCGGCATGTCCTGGACCACTAATCCACATCATATTTACATCATATTTTTTTATTACACGGTTGCAATGAGCATAAACAAAATTCTGTCCGGGAGCACTTCCCCAATGTCCAACTAATTTTGATTTAATATCCTTAAATTCTAAAGGTCTTTTTAATAAAGGATTATCTTTTAAATAAAGTGAAGCCGCGGATACATAATTTGCTGCTCTGAAATACCCATCTATTGCTTTTAATTCTTTTTCATTCAAAATTTTTGTGTTCATACTAGCACCCTCAATTCTAAAAATAGTATACACTATTCATATAAAAAAAGCAAAAGATTTGTATAAAAAAAGAAAGAGCTCCTTAGCTGATTTTTCAGTATTTTATTTCAGCATTTTGATATTCTTTTACTCTTTCTTCATATGCTTCAATCATTTCTTTTTCTAAATAAAGTTTCTTTTTATATCCCAATAAGGAAAATAAATATTTTGTGAAATACGGATTCAATATTAATATGGGGCCTAATAAGTTTGTTCCAAAAAAATTGTTTTTTAAAACGCCTTCTTGTTTTTCGTTATTTTTTTCTTTTATGACTGTAAATAATGGAGACTCTGAAGACTTAAATTCACTGCTTTGACTTTTATATCCAACTATTGGATGACTTTCAAAGGAGAAACTTCCTAAAAATAAACTATTATAACGTGTTGCTAAATTATTTGTTGAAGTTAAATCTAAAATTTCTAATCCTTTTATTTCGTTTCCATCATTTGTCTTAATTTTTTCTCCCATGATATCCACAGCATTTCCAACAAATAGAAATATCACTTTTTCATCTAGTAATTTTTTTAGCGTTTCTTTATAAGGAAGAAGTTTTTGGCATACTTTTATACTATTTTTTTCCGTCATAGGTCCCATGTAAATAAAATTTACTTTGTTATTTACAAAATAAGGTTCTTCATTTAATTTTGTTTTTATAATTTGAGCATTGGGAAAATTTTTTTCAATAAATAAAACATTTCCACTGTCGCCATATAAATTACATATTTCTGGAAATAAAATTTCTATTGTCATTTTGAAAACTCCCTTTTAATTTTCTCTTCTATTACCATTGATTGCTCATAAGAGGTAATATCATGAAGAAGAAATATCTTGGTTATATTTTGAAAATTTATTTTTGAAGGCATATCATACTCATTATCCACTCGAACAATTTTTTCTTTTGAAACATTTGCTAGTAAAAGAGCTACGTATAAATCTTTACTTCTTTTGCCTCCTATAATTACTTCTTTTATGCTAGAATCATTTAAGCAATCAAAATCTGTATCGTAGTACCAAGCAATAGTTTCTGAAGAATAACGATTATCCGTTACATCATCAAGCATTAATAAAACACACTTGCTTCCAGGCTCTTCTTTTACATATTTTAAAACACTTGAACAAGCTACTGGATTTTGGCCTTTTGCCATGTGATTAATTATTGTTAAATTATTTAGTTTTGTTTCATGAAAACGAGAATCTGTAATTTTACTGTTTTCCACTACCTTTTGAATTTCTGAGGCTTTAAATCCAAGTTCTAAAAGCAAACTAATCACGGCTATATAATTATAGATATTAAATATACTTGTTACTTTTAAAGGAAATTCATGGTCATTGATTTTTAGAATTTTCTTTTGTTCATCTATTGTTGCATTGTAATCTCGTTTGGGATTTGTTAAACCACATTTTGGGCATTTCACATTACCTATATGATAATACTTACGGTCTAAAAATTGTAATTCTGCTCCACATTTTGGACAATAAATCAAATCGCAAAAACGATGACGACTATCCTCTTTATCACTTTGTTCTTCCATTCCAAAATAAATATTTTCTCTTCCTAGACCTAATTCTACGGTAAATAAATCATCGGCATTTAAAATGAGTTTAGTTTCTTTCGGAATTCCTTTTTGAATTAGGGATAGGACATAATCAATGCTACTATTCGTCTTCATGGAATCTCTGAAAAGATTCGTACATAATAAATAGTTAGGCACAACACTTTCAAAAATTTCTCCTGAGGTTTTTTCATCAACTTCTAAAATCGCTACATCACTATTTTTCTTTTGTTTCAAAAACATTGCAGCTATTCCGGTATTAATATTAAATCCATTGTTGTTTATTACTTTTAATCCTAAATTTTCTAAACTATCTTTAAGTAATGAACATATTGTCGATTTGCCATTTGTTCCGGTAACAGCAATGATTAATTTAGGTTTTTTTACCATTTTTAAGAAATCTGGACAAATTTTTAAAGCAACATACCCTGGATAATATGGGATATTGCGTTTTAAAATTTTTAAACCTATAGCGCTTAGTTTTCCAAAAAATACTGCTAAAAAATATTTACTTCTCTTCATTCGTATCACCATATATTACTTTATCAAAAAATGGTTTTAACCCTTCTTTTGTTTCTGATAAATGAATTTTTGATTGATAGATATCATATCCAGGAAGTTCGTTTCCTTCAATTAAAACTGGTCCTTTGTCAGTTATTGCAATGTCCCAACCTACTAAGCCAACTTGAGGAATTTTTTGACTTGCTTTAATTGCCATATCAATAGCCTCTTCATAGTATGGAATTTTGAATCCTTTTATTGGAACATTAGAAACCGGATGAACTTCATACAACTTTCCTTCACGATCCATAGCTGGTTTCGTAATTACCCCAGACTCATCAAATAACGTGTACATTCCTCCACTATGGAAGTTATCTACATCACGAATACCATTTCCTATTCTTATCGCACGAAGCATTACTGTTGTTTTATTATTTTTTCTAACTGTGACAATTCGAAGAGTATTTACTGAGGCCTTACAAAGACGATTCATTTCTTTATGTTGTCTTACATAATCTTCGACTAAATATTGCTTGGTATTTTTTAATACTTCATATAATTTTTCGACATTGGTTTTAGAGTCAATAACAATTTTGGCAACATCTGCTCCACCTGATTGGTCAACTGGTTTAACCATAATAATTGAATGCCTTCCAACAAATTTAGCAAATTTAGTTTCACTCGCTTTTCTTAAATCTAAAAATTCTCTTTTAACAAATTCTTTAAATTTTTGATTGAATTCTACTTTATTTCTAAAATAGTGATAATATGAACTATCGTTTAAAGTTTTTAAATATCCGTTGTTCACACCTCTTGTAATGTACGTTTTTCGTTGTTCATTAGTTAGGTCTTCAAAATAAAATAAAAAGTAATCTGTATATCCGGCTAAATATTTATAAGAACAGTAAATCATATCAAAAAAAAGATAAATTCTATTTTTACCGCTCCGCTCGTGTATTTTGTTTATCGTTTTAAACATTTCTTTAAAATCCATTTTGAAAATACGTTTTATATAGTAAACGAGTTTTTTCACTGCTTACACCTCAAATCTTGACTCCATTATATCCTTTTTTTCTTAAGAAATCTACCTTTCTAAAGCTTTTATGTCAATATTTATTTTAGGATTTACTTATGGTATACTTAACTCAAGAGGTTTTTTATGAAAAAGAAGTTGTGGAGAGTTTTTATCTTTATTTTTATTCTTCTTCTAAATGCAGGTGTTTTCTGTTACCTATCTTATATGAACCGTAGTTTGAATATAGAAAAAATTGCCTTGCAAGCATATAATGCTGAGGAAGAAAGCTATACTATTCAAATTACAAAGCAAAAGGATTTTTTTGACTTTTTACAAGAAGATATTTCCTGTGTAGCTGTTTTTGGTCAAGAGCAAGTTACTTCTGCTTTGCATGATGGACAATGCCTGCTTACTCTCCCTACAAACAAAAATTATCAAATTTCTCTTAAAAGTCCTAGTAAAGAAAGTTCAAGTTACAACCTTTTGGATTATTTGAATAATATTTTAGATTTTGAATTCACTTATCCTAAAATTTATTTAATTGTTGATGAAGAAACGGAGATTGAATTCTCTGATGTTTTAATTAATCCAGATGAAGTTGACTATCAGTTTACTAGTTCTGATTCATCAGTTGTAAGTATTGAAGATGGAATCATTAAAGGAATAAGTCCTGGAAATGCATTTATTACTTCACCTCTTGTGGATGACAAATTAGAAGTTGTCGTTACAGACCTTATTACTTTTCCTACTTATCAAAAAAAATATAAAAAACATCTTCCTTGCAATTACTATACTGAAGAACAAGCTAACTTGTTAGATGAAATTTTAGCTTATCGAATTAATAAAGCTGGTTATCAAACGAGAGCCGCTGCAATAGAAGCTGCTAGATTCTTAACTCTATCTTTTCCTTATCGGATTCCTTATTTTTATGAAAATGGACGAGTTCATGAATCTGGAGTCAATTATGCTGATGGTGAAGGGCGCTATTACAAACAAGGATTATATTTACATGAATCAAAATTTTCTGATATAAAGGCAAGTTTTAATGGTCCTGCTATTTGGGGATGCCCATTAACAAATTGGGAAACTGATGAACAATTCGGTTATTATCCTGGTATGAAAAAACCTAACGGTTTAGATTGTTCTGGATTTGTATCTTGGGTCTTAAAAAATGCTGGATTTGACCCAGGAGATATTGGAGCTGGGGAAACAGAATATCCTCATCAATTAACAGATTTAGGAAAGTATACTCCTCTTACTGTTTCTTTGATTGATAATGGTACGGTTAAAACAGGAGATTTAGTAAACTATTGGGGACATATTGGCATTATTGTTGGTATTGATGGTGAGAACATTTATGTTGCTGAATCCTTACAAAATTTTGGCGGTGTGGTTACTCGATTGTATTCAAAATATACAATAAGTGAGACTTTTAATCATGTTGTTTTAATGGATGAATATTATAAAAATGATGGAAACTATTCTGTTATGTGGTAGTTTCCTCTTTTTTCGACATTTTTTATTCTTTTCGTGTGTATAATAACTTTTCATGAACCAAGAAATTTTAAAAAAAATGCAAGAATTATTAAAACAATTTTACCGAATTCAATCTATGAACTGGATAGCTACTAAAGCAAATGGATATGGAGGTGCTGGTCAAACATTAGAAATATTGCTTAAAAAAGCTATAGACAGAGACATTTTGCCAGATTATCATGGAATTGAAATCAAAACAAAACAAATAAACAGTGAACCATATATTGGGTTATTTTCTATGGCATTGGATAATAAGCCCTTACGAATGAAATATATTTATGATAATTATGGTTGGCCAAGCAGAGATAATCCAAAATATAAAGTCTTTTATGCGAGAATTAATTCCAGTATTTGTAGATGTACAAGAAAATATTCTTTTCAATTATATGTCAATTACGAAAAGGAAGCTGTTGAACTAAAAATTTATCATAATTCTACTGGTAAACTTATAAACGAGGAGTTATCATGGTCTTTTAAGCATTTAAAATTAAGATTGGAAAGTAAATTATCTTACTTAGCTTATGTCACAGTAGAACGTTATTATGAACGAGCAACTAAGACTCCTTATTACAAATATCAAGATATTCAATTTTTTCAATTAAGCAGTTTTGAACAGTTTTTAAAATTAATTGAAACTGGTTATGTGTATGTAAATATAAAACTTACTTATTTCAAAAAAGGTCCTCGAGAAGGGGGAATTGACGACAAAGGAACCACATTTGAAATTCATCAGGAAAATTTACAGAAATTATTTCATGAAGTGGATGTTCAAATGGATTTTTCTTAAAGAAAGGTTTTATATGGGCTCAAGGGGTTGCAGGCATAAAAAAACTCTTAAAATTTAAGAGTTATTATAGATAAAAAAATGGTCGAGAAGACAGGATTTGAACCTGCAACCCCTTGGTCCCAAACCAAGTGCACTACCAAATTGTGCTACTTCTCGATCTAACTATTAATAGTATATCACAAAAATCGTTTTTTGTGATTAAAAAATAAAATGGTGCGTCCAAAGGGAGTCGAACCCCTAACCTTTAGATCCGTAGTCTAACGCTCTATCCAATTGCGCTATGG
>CALVXT010000009.1 GCA_944371545.1 uncultured Bacilli bacterium
GGAATAATTTATTTGTTAAGGGAGAAATTATTTAAAAACTTCCATCTTTTTTATCTTGACATGTTACCAGATGTCTTAATATGTAATTTCTTCCTCTTCATTTTCATGAATATGAACTCTTACAACTCGATTACTTATTTGATTAAATAAGTGATATGCATTGATACCTAACACTTTGCATACACTAGAAATTGGAATATGAGAACCAAAAATTTCCACTTTTGTTCCAACTGAAATTTTTTTGGGACTAAATATTAGAAGCATGTCCATGCAGTCTCCAACAATTTTTAGATATTCTCCATTAATATACACATATTTAAAATTTTTATTTACTCCATCAGCATAACCAATTGGTAAGGTTAGAATGTAGCCGTCTTCTTCTATTTTATGCGTGTTATAACCAACTACTTCATTTTTATGCACAGATCTTACACTCATCACTTCTGTATACAGCTCCATTGCTGTTTTTAACGATAAGTCGTTTTCTAAAATGGTTTTGCTACACTTATATTTTTTTTGAAGCCAGCTTCGTTTTAGTTTGCGAAGTTTACTTTGAAGTGATTTGCCATCTTTACGACTTTGAGAAAATCCATAAAGAATTATTCCTAAGCGAATGCCGTTGCAAAAAGAAAGTTTTGGATGATTTACTAAAGTTAAACTTCTTCCCATATGAACGATTGGTATATCTTTTAAAGGAATACTTTTGGTAATTTCTAAGAAGGTATTCACTTGTTTATCAAAATATGGGTCCATTACACCTGATGTAGCAAAATGACTAAAAACTCCTTCTATTAAAATATGAGAGTTTTCTTTTAGAAGTTCATATGCTTCTTTTAGTTCTTTGGAATCAAAGAAGCCTAACCGATGCATTCCAGTATCAATTGCTAAGTGTATCTTTAAGGTATCATATAAATCCATTTTAAGAAGTTCTTTGGTATATTCTAAAGATTCGATGGTTAATGTAATGTTGTTATTAATGGCATCCATTATGTAATCTAAGTGAATAGGTTCTAGACAAAGAATTGGTGTGTCTGATGTGTATTTACGAACTTTTATTGCTTCTTCTAATGAGGAAACTGCTAGATAGTTTACTCCTCCTTTAATTAAATCTAGAACGCTTTTTGTTCCATGATGGTAGGCATTGTTTTTAACCACACCAAAATAGTATTCATAGTCTGGATACTTGTTAATTATTTCTTTTACGTTTTCAGTAAGAATATCTCCATTTATAGTTGCATAGGTTTTTCTTTGCATGTTATCACCTTCATATGTCTTTTATTATAGCAAAAAAGAGCTCTTCTTAACAGGTAAACACCAAAATTTGACAATTCTAAACAAAAAAAAATTAGATTATCTTTCTCTAATTTTCTCCTTTTACTTTTCTACGATTTCTTCGCTTATCTAGCAAATTGACAAACGGACTACAAGTTTTTTATAATATTTTTATGACCAAAATTACTGTAAATAATTATGACCTTGATGAAGAACAATTAAAACCTGTTTTAGAAAATGCAAAATATTCTTTAATTATTGCTGGAGCTGGTTCTGGGAAAACTTTAACTTTAATTGGTAAAATTAAATATATGTTAGAAAATCAACTGATTAAGCCTGAAGAAATTTGTACGATTTCTTTTACCAATGAAGCTACGAATAATTTAAAGAAAAATATTTTAAAAAATTGTCATGTAGAAGTTCCTACTTTTACTTTTCATAAATTAGCTTTGGATATTTTGAAAAAAGAACATGTTTCTTATAAAATTGCTCGACCTGATTTATTAGAATTTACTATTCAAGAGTTTTTTGAAACAAAATGTTTTGGCAATACTTTTTTGATAAAAAAATGTTATAAAATTTTTGATATTCCTTTCTTTTTCTCATGGAAAAAAATTTTAGAGTCAGCGAAATTTCCAGAATACAAAAAGCAAATTCTTACTTTTGTTAACTTATTTAAAGCTAATGGATATTTTGAAAAAAATTTAAAAGATATTTTAAGAAAAGCTAAAAAAGAGCCTTTGCTTTATGTTATCTATGCTATTTATTTACTTTATGAAACCGATAAGGAAAGTTCTGGAACATTAGATTTTGATGATATTATTTTAAAAACAACCCTTTATTTAAAAGAACATGCTTGTACTCTTTCTTATAAACTTCTTATTATTGATGAATTTCAAGATACTTCTTTATGTCGGTTTCAATTTGTACAGGAAATTTTAAAAAAAACGGACGCTTCTTTGTGCGTAGTTGGAGATGATTACCAATCTATCTATCATTTTTCTGGTTGTGATTTAACGATTTTTTTGAATTTTGCTTCTTATTTTCCAAATGTTAAAACATATAAGTTAGAAACAACTTATCGAAATAGTGATGAACTTGTAAAAACTGCTGGACGATTTATTCAGAAAAATCCTAATCAAGTAAAAAAGGAACTTAAAAGTTCTAAACATATTGAAAAACCTATAAAGTTGATTTACTATAAAAATCTAGATTCTGTTTTAGAAAGAGTTTTAGAAATGATTCCTGAAGATAAAGAAATTTTTATTTTAGGTAGAAATCATTTTGACTTAAAAAAATATACTAAAAATTTAACTTATTCTATGAAAGAAAATAATGAAATAACTTTCTTTAAATTTCCTAATCGAAAAATCCGATTTTTAACGGTTCATGCTGCAAAAGGACTAGAAAGTGATGTTGTTATTTTGCTTAATTTAGAGAATACTTTGTATGGATTTCCTACACTACTTAAAGATGAAAAAATTCTTTCTTATATTAAAAATCAACAACCCTATCCTTTTGAGGAAGAACGAAGGCTATTTTATGTAGGTCTTACTAGAACAAAATCACTTATTTATGTCCTTGTCCCTAAATTTAATCCATCTTGTTTTATTAAAGAAATTAAAAAAGACAAGAATGTAGAAAATTTATTCTTGTGATTTTTCGGTATATTCCATATTACTTATTAACGTGACATGACTAATTTTTTCGTAGGATAAAGGCATTCCAAAAATTCTTTTTAGTAAAGCGATTAAGAACATCATTAAGGTTAAAGCAGCCACGACAATTCCGTAATACTCAAAGAAATTTGTAGATATATACTTGTTTCTCCATAGAATGTAACCAGTAAATAAAAGAAAAATAGGTATAAATATATAAATGAATAGTTTCCAAAAATAATAACTTACTATTCGATACCAAGCAATTTTTTTGTCTGAATAAAATCTTAAATGAAAAAATTTCATACCCAGAGTTCTTCCTTTAAGAATGTTTGGTAAGATAAGATAATAAAAAATTGTCCAAATGATGCCTATTCCAATTTTTAATAATAATGAATCATTTATATAATTATGAACTAAATATATAGTTGCAATTAAAAACACACTATAAAGAAGAAAATCTATTAAAAAAGTCATGCTTCTTTTTAGAATACTAACACTTTTCGCTTTTTCTTTTGATTCTTCATCAATTTCTTTTCTAGTTGGGAGAAATTTTATTGGAATAAATGCGAGAAAGTAACCGATTATTCCACCTAAAGTATTTAATATTAAATCATCTACATCAAAAACTCGGTAGCCTCTTGGATAAATAAAATATAGCCCACTTAGCTGTGTTATTTCAAAAAATAAGGTTAAACAGAAAGTGTAAAAAACTGTTTTTTTAAAATCAAATTCAAAGTAATAATGTAAATAAATTCCAAAAGGAACTGTTAAAATAATATTGAATAAGGATTCATAAACCGTTGGATTTTGTAGAGTTGGAAAATAGGTTGCAAAATCGCTTGCTGAAAATGAAGATAAAGATAAAATTTCAGAAATAAAATGAAAGGGAATTAGATTATAACTCGGTGTGGTCATTTGTGAAACTGTTTCAATACTTGGTAAAGGTAAAATCACTAAGAAGTAAGCCGACATTAGATATAATAAAAATGAATAAACAATGATTGAACGATAGGAACTAATTGAACCATATTTATGATACTGGTAAATGATATATGGAATCGTAAAGATTAATGCGACTATAGGAAACAAAATAATTGCCATTTTAATCGCATAAGAGAATGTTGACATAGATATCCTTTTTTATTTTAAAGAATATAATTTTTTTACTTCTTTGATTGTTAAAGGACGATAGTCGCCTTTTTTTAAACCATCTAAAGTTAAAAATGCTACTCTTTCTCTTTTTAATTCTATAACTTTATGCCCTAAAGCTGATATGATTTTTTTTACAATATGGTTTCTTCCTTCATTTATTCCTAAATAGATTACGGTTGTTTGTGTTTCTTGATTTACTTTTTTTACTTTTACATATGTTGGAATAGTTTTTCTTCCCTCAATTTCTATTCCTTTTTTGATTTTCATTATTTCTTCTCTCGTTACTACTCCAGTAACTTTTGCTCGATAAAATTTTTCGATTTTATTTTTTGGATGAGTTAAAATGTTTGTTAGCTCTCCATCATTTGTTAAAAGTAATACTCCTGTTGTATCATAGTCTAACCGTCCTACTGGATAGATTCTTCCTCTAGATGGAATAAGCTCTGTCACTGTTTTTCTTCCTTTTTCATCTTTGACACTCGATATCGTTTTTTCTGGTTTATAAAGTAGATAATATTCTTTTTCTTCTTTTAAAGGAAGCAGAGTACCATTAATTTCTATTCTGTCATCATTTGATACTTTTGTTCCTTGTTCTGTTACAATTTGATTATTCACTTTTACTTTTCCCTGACTTATTAATTCTTCTGCTTTTCTCCTTGAACAGAATCCAGAATTTGCGATGACTTTTTGTAATCGTTCCATTTCTATTCTCCTTTCCATTAAATTATTTTATTAATTTATTTATTCTTTCAAACATACTATCAATCATTACTCTTTTTTTCATTTGTTGCACTACCAAATACTTGATAGAATTCTTTGGGTGCAGGACATTCTATTTTTAAAATATTTCCTTTGGAGATTTCTAATTCTAAATAAGTTGCATGGAGTCCTAATCGTCCAAGAGGATTTTTCGTGGCACCGTATTTTTTATCGCCAATTATGGGATTACCTAGTCCTTTTAAGTGAACTCGAATCTGATTTTTCTTGCCGGTTTCAATTATAATTTTTACTAAGGAATATTTGTTACTTTGTTGCAAAACTTGATAATGAGTAATAGCAAGTTCTCCCTTTTTGGGGTTATCTGTTTCATGAACATAAAGTGTCTTATCTTCATATAAATAGTTTTTTCTTGTTCCTTCTCTTTCTTTCATCTTCCCTTCAACAACAGCTATGTATTCTCGAACTTTGGCCTTCTCTTTCCAGTCTTTTTGTAAATTTTGTTTTGTTTTTTCATTTTTAGCAAAAACGACTATTCCAGAGGTATCTTTGTCTAACCTATTTACAATGAAAATCTTATTTTTGGGATATTGCTTTTTTACATAGGCACTTACTTCTTGATATAAAGTATGTTCTTTTTCTTTTGAAGTCGCTACAGTTAAGACTTTAGCAGGTTTATTTATTATTAAGATATTTTTATCTTCGTATAGAATGTTCAGTTTCTTTTTCATAATCCATGCCTTCTATTTGATAGTGAACGACTTCCCCACTTGCATATTGAATCGTAAACCCTTTTTCAAGTTCTTCTTTTGTTAAATATCGAAAGATGTTATTCAAATAATTTGGGTCATCGGCTTCGGTTACTTGTCCTCTTAAAATTTCTTCTTCACTTACTTTTTCATTTATTCTAGTATATCCCATATTATAAGAAGCAAGGCCTTTTACTAAATTTTGCTGTTTATTAATTAAATAAGAAAGATATGCACAGGAAACTTTGATGTTTAAAGAAACTGTATTTTTAACGTCTGTTAATCTATAAATTTCATACCCTTCTTTTTTTAATCCTATTGCTTCTTGAATTTTTTCTTGTTCTAAATTTGAAAATTCTGAAAAGTTTCCCATTGTTTCTAAAGCTTCTAAAGGGTAATTGTCATAACACTTTGGTAAAATGTAGATTTTATCCATTCCAATAAATTTTTCTTCTTCATATACTGGAGCAGTAATTTTTTCACCACATAAAAGTTCTGTTATTTGACCAACATTATTATAATTTGGATTGCTTCGATCATTTGATCTTTCTTGAGTGAATAAGGCAACATTTAAATTGTAATCTAATCCATATCTTTTCGAATATTCTTCAATAAAATTGCCAAATTCTTGAATTGTTTCTTGTTTTTTCTCATAGCCTAAGGTATCTGTAAAAACTATTTCTTTGAAAAGAGTAATTGTATTCTCTTCTAAATCATTTTCTTTTGGTTTTTCTTGTTCAATTACTATTGTATATGGAATTGTTTGTTTTTCTGGTACTGCTGATGTATATTCTGTTGTAACTTGAGAGACGGTATCCTTTTCATTTAAAGAAGATGTTAGATGAACTGCAGCTCCAATTCCAGCAACGGTTGCCATCATTGCTATTTTAGTTAAAATTCTTTTTGAATTTTTTGAACGTAACTTTCCTTTTTTTGATTTCATTTGGATTTTTTTCAGATTTATTTTTCTATAATCTAAATTGGTTGTAATTGAAAATCGATACATTTGACCGTCGATCATGATTAGTTTATTTTGAGCATTTACTTTTATTCTACTTGTTGGATATTCGGCAAGAAAAAGTTTTTTAATAGATTCGTTTATAGTTTGAAAATCTTTTTCTCTAGACATATCACATCATACTTTCAAAAAGTTCAGTTACTTCTCTTAATTCATCAGAGTCACTTACATCATTTAATGTATTTGTTTCATCTTCTGGATCATATGAAGAAACATATAAATCATCATTTTTTTCATCAACATACTCATAAACTAAATAATGTTTTTTTCGTTTTTCAGAATATAAATTCGTTATTACTCGGCATTCAATACTTCCTTCAGTGGTATCTAAAAAAAATGTGTCTTCCATATTACTTATCCTTTCTCTTTTTTATTACTTCGTTAACTGCCTTTAATACTCCAATCATCCCAGATTCATAAGTAAGTCCACCTTGTTGATAAGCAAGATAAGGTTCTCTAAGTGGTCCATCACAGGAAAGTTCAATACTTGATCCTTGGATAAATGCTCCAGCAGCCATGATTACTTCATCTTTATATCCAGGCATATCAATAGGAATAGGTTTCACATAAGAGTCAATTGGACTTCCACTTTGAATTCCCTCACAGTAAGAAATTAAATCTGTGGGATTACCAAAAGCAATAGTTTGTACAATATCTACTCTTTCTTCTAAGGGTTCTGGATCGACAGCGTATCCTAGCTCTTTTAATAACGCACTTGCTAAAATACTTGTTTTTAAAGCACTACTTACTACTTGTGGGGCAAGAAAAATTCCTTGTAAGAATTGTCTATTAACGCCTAGGCTCGGTCCCACTTCTTTTCCTTCACCTGGCAACGTTAATGCTTCAGCAACTAATTTAATGAGTTCCTTTTTTCCGACAACATATCCACCGTTTGGAGCAAGTCCTCCACCTAAGTTTTTGATTAAAGAACCTACGACAATATCTGCTCCAACTTGAGTAGGTTCTTTAGTACTCACGAATTCACAATAGCAATTATCAATCATGACTATAGTGTTTGGACTAATTTCTTTGATTTTTTTAATAATTTTCTCACATTTTTCTAAAGATAAACTTTTTCTGCTAGAATAGCCTCGACTACGCTGGATTTCCACTACTTTTACTTGATGTTGTTTTAAAAATTCGAGAATTTTTTCTTCATCAAAATCATTATCTTTTAAATCGATTTCAGCATAGTTTACTCCAAAACTTTTTAATGAACTTGAATTTTCTTCAATGCCAATTACTTCATGCAAAGTATCATATGGCCTGCCACTTATAGATAGAAGTAAATCTCCTGGTCTTAATAGTCCAAAAAGTGTTTTAGCTAGAGCATGTGAACCTGAAATAAATTGATTCCTTACTAAAGCATCTTCTGTTTCAAAAACCGTACTATATACTTTTTCTATTGTATCCCTGCCTAAATCATCATATCCATATCCAGTTGTATTGGCAAAATGAGATTCACTTACATGATTTTCCCAAAATGCATGTAACACTTTAGCTGTATTTGATTCACAAATTTCATCTATTTTAGAAAATTGTTCTTTTAAAGTTGGCAAGACTTTTTCATATAATTCCCATGTTTCTTGTTCTAATTCTATATATTCTTTCATTCACTTACCTCCTTGATTATTCCAGTTTCTTTTGAATCTAAAAATGTAAGAATTTCTTTTGTTGCTTTTTCTAAAGGAACAAATTTTATATATTTTTTAATATCCTCTGGTATATCATTCATTTTCGTATCTAACCATCCAAAAGCAATTGCATTTACATGGGCATGGGGTAATTCTAAAGCAAAATCCTTTGTTAACATATTTAATCCGGCTTTTGAAACATCATACTCCATAGTTCGTGGATCATTTTTTCCCAAAGTATTATCTGATGATATGTTAATGATTGAACCATAATTTTGATTGATTTCTTTTCCAAACATTTTCATTAATAGAAAAGGCGCGAGTGTATTTAAAGAAAAAACTTTTAAAAATGTTTCTGTATTTTTTTCTTCTAATTCACTATTAAAATCAATGGCTGCATTATTAATTAAAATGTCTAAAGAAATCTTTTTTTCTTCCAAAAATGTTTTTATACGTAAAATGTCATTTTCTTTTGTTAAATCAGCTTGTATTACAAATGAAGTGTTTGGATATTGTTCGTGTAGGGTTACTATTTCTTTTGAATTTTGATTATAATGTAAAATCACAAAATATTTCTTTTCTAAAAGCGTTTTTGCTAGAACTATCCCTAGGCCGCTTGATGCTCCTGTTAACAAAACATATTTCATACTAAGTTCCTGTATTCCTCTTCTTTAAATCCAAAGATAATTTGATTAGATGTAATAAATATTGGGCGTTTTACCAACATTCCATCTGAACTTAGTAATTTTAATTGTTCTTCTACAGACATGTTTGGAAGTTTATCTTTTAATTTCATTTCTTTGTATAACATTCCACTTGTATTAAACATCTTTTTTAATGGAACTCCTTTTTCGTACCAACTCTTCAATTCTTCATAGGTTGGATTTTCACTTTTAATATCTCTTTCCTGATAAGATATATTTTCTTTATCTAAAAAAGATTTTGCTTTCTTACAAGTGCTACATTTTGCATAACAAATAAAAAGATTCATAGTAATCACTCCTATGAATCTATTATAAAGGAAAAAGTATTTTAAAGCAAATTTTCAAAAACTTTAAAGATTTCACTTGATTTATTAGGTTCAAATCCTGTCTTCTCGACCATTTTCTCTATAATTCAATCATACACGAATTTGTAAATATCATTCTTACTAATTATCTACAGCAATTTTACAATAAAAATTTAAATCTTCTTCACTACCTAATAACATCTAAAACATAGTACATTTTTTATTTTTTAAAAGAACTTTACATCTTGATAAGCACTATTTATACGGTAAAATAATCAATTAAGATTATGAGTCTCACAATATTATCATTTATATAAATTTTATTTAACAAAAAAGTAGCTTAGATATATATTGTTTTTTTCATAAACTAATTTTACTTCATAATTATGAATTATAATAATCATATTCAGCGATTTCTCGTGCGACATTTTCTAATTCATCATATTCTTCATCATCAATTATATCTGAAAGTAAAAACAAAAGTTCTTTGGAATTTTGACAATCTTGAAATGGAATATGATATTCTTCTAATACTTGTTTTTGGTATTTTGTTAAATAAAGATTTTTATTTACCTGTTCATAAGTATTTGCTTCTAAAACTTTACTTACACTTTCTTCTATTTCTTCTCTTTTCATATCTTCTCCCACTTCATTTTAGCATAAAAAGTTATTATAAATCTATATTAATAGTAGGAGTGATTTCATGAAAGAAAAAATTTTTCATTTTTTCCAAATATTTGGTCCTTTAATTCTTGGTAGTCTTGTGGGTTTTGTGATTAAAGATTTTATGGATTATTCTTCTTTAAATCAGCCGCCTTTTGCCCCGCCTGGTATTGTTTTTCCCATTGCTTGGACTGCTCTTTATTTACTTATGGGCATTAGTTATTATTTCTATCGAAAAACTGATAAAAACTCTACATTAATTACTCTTTATTATATTCAATTATTTTTAAATCTCACATGGACTTTTATTTTCTTTGTTTTTAAAGTGCGCTTTTTAGCTATTGTTTGGATTCTTGTCATTATTCTTCTTGTTTTCTATTTAATTAAACAATTTTGGAATATAAAAAAAGAATCCGCTTATTTGCTGATTCCTTATTTACTGTGGTTACTCTTTGCTATGTATTTAACTATTGGAATTTTTCTTTTAAATTAAAATTCCTTTTTTATTCTTTATTTTCATAAGCAAGTAAATTTCGAATATCTTTTTCGGTTAAGCCTTTTAAGTAATCTGAGTCACTCATACCTTCTTCAATCATCTTGTCGCTTAACAGTTTTTTCTTTTGTTGTAAATCTAAGATTTTTTCTTCAATAGTTCCCTTACATATTAATTTAATGACTTCTACAGTTTTTGTTTGACCGATACGATGAGTTCTATCTGTTGCTTGATTTTCTGCTTGAGGATTCCACCATAAATCTAGATGAATAACTACATCAGCACTGGTTAAATTTAATCCTGTTCCACCACTTTTTAACATGATTAGAAATACATTGGTATTATCTTTATTAAAAGCATCTACTAACATTTTTCTTTTTTGAGCGCTTACATCTCCAGCTATTGTATAATTTGAAATGTTTTCTTCATCTAAAGACTCTTTGACAAGTTCCAAAGCGGTTTTAAAACTGGTAAACAAAAGAATTTTATGACCATTCATTACTTGTTCTTTGATGATTTTTAATAAGTTTTCGATTTTACTACTTCCTCCATGATAATCTTTTAAGGTTATTTCCGGACTAATACATATTTGTCTTAGTTTGGTAAGTAAACTTAAGATCATCATTTTGTTTTTCGTAAAACCTCCACTTTGAACTAATTTAGTCATTTCATCATTTGCATATTTTACTTCAGCAGCATAGATTTTCTTTTGTTCTTCATTTAAATCAATATAAATATTGTTTTCAATTTTGGGTGGCAAATCTTTAATCACTTCATTTTTCTTTCTTCGTAAAATAAATGGCTTTACTTGCAACCGTAAATTTTCTAAAAGTTGATTGGTTTCTTCATCAAAATCTTTTACTTTATATTTTTTTTGAAATTTCATTAAATTTGATAAAAATCCTGGCATGATAAAATCAAAGATGCTCCATAGTTCGACTATTGAGTTTTCTATCGGCGTTCCTGTTAAAGCCATCTTAGTTTCTGACTTAATACTTTTTACCGCTTTTGTTATCCCAGCTGTTGGATTTTTAATGTTTTGGGCTTCATCAATAACAAAGACTTTAAAATTCTTTTCTTGATACATTTCTAAATCTTCTCGTAAAAGACCATAGCTTGTAATATAAACGTTTCCTTCAAAACTCTGTAGAGCTTCGTGTCTTTTTTCTTTTTGTTCGGCAAAAACATGATAAGAAATTTCTGGAGCAAATTTTAAAAACTCGCTTTCCCAGTTATAAACTAAAGATGTTGGACATACAATCAAAAATTTTGCATTTTTATCTTCTTTTAGAATTTTACGCATAAAATAAATAGTTTGTAAAGATTTTCCTAAGCCCATTTCATCTGCTAAAATTCCTCCAAAACCACATTTATGTATCATATATAGCCATTTTACCCCTAGAAGTTGATAATCTCTTAAAGTCTTTTTTTCTTCTTTGGTAAACTTTACTTCTACATTTTGAAACTCTTTAAATTGTTTTATAAATTCTTGGAATAAAGAATTTGTTTTGATAATTTTATATTTTGAATTTTTTAAAGAATCTAAATATAAAGCTCGATACTTAGGAATCTCACCTTCGGCATTATTCAAATCATTTTTTGATAATTCTAGTTCTTCTGTTAAATCATTTAATTCTTGTAATGCTTGATCTTCTAGAGATACAATATTTCCATTTTTTAAACGATAATATTTCTTTTTAGCCTTTAATGAAGCCATAACTTTATCTAATTCATCATTTGGAATATCTCCTAAATCAAATTCATAATGTAAAATATTGTCTTGACCGATACTAAATGTTGACGTAACATTACTTTTTTTCATAATTTTTGTATTTTTGATTTTTTCGGAAGTATATACTGGATATTTTTCAGCTAATTCATCTATACCAGCTTCTAAAAAATCTCCTATATCTGTCAAATCTTCTATATAAAAGAAATTTTTTCCTTTTTGAAAATGATATTTTGATAATTCTTCTACCACTTCGTTTTCATAATCTTTGTCTCGTAAAATTTCTCTAGGTTTTGTATCAAAATAAGAAATTTCTTCTTCTTTATATAAAAATACTGGATTACAAAGAATGTCTATTTCATTAATATCTATATAAAGTTTTACTTCTGGATTATTAACAATCACTAAATCTTTTACAGATTCATCTAAGGAAATATGATCTTTAAGAAACCGAATAACATGATTTTGCAGTTCTGGAAATTCTTTTTCTGGAACAATTAACTCTTCTAAATTAGAATTTAAGCACTCTTTTAAAAAATATATTTGATCTTTCGTTAATTGATAAATATTGTCATTATAATACACATATTCATAATCTTCAGTTAAAGCCTCTACTTTTTCTAATTGTTCTAAAACAATGTGGTATTCTTTATCCTTTTTTGAAAGTTTAGAAAGTATAGGAAATTCTTTTTTTATTTGTACTTTACGTTCAGGATTTTCCATGTGAATATCCTCTGGAAAAAGATTTATGATTTGTTTAAATAATGCACTGTCAAGATATATGGAGTTTCCACTTGTTTGATAAAATTTACGCATAATTTTTAAAAGATTTAAGAGTTCACTACTCTTTTTTCCTAAAAAATGTTTTTGAGGATCAAACGTAAAGTTTGTACCAAATTTAAAGCTTCTATTAGCTTCTATATCTTGTAAAAATGAGGAAAGTTTTCCAATAAGCGAATATTTTTTTTCCTGACCAATCTTTACTTTTAAAGTCAAATAATTTCGATAATAGCTCGTTTCCAAACTAATATATGGCACAAGAAATACTTCTTCTTTTTTTGTAGGCTCTTTTGTGAATGCTTTGCTTAATTTTTTTAAAAAAGCGGTTGACTTTTTTTCGATCGTCTCTTTTGGTGGTGAAAAAAGTTTATCTGAATAAATAAGCAAGCAGGCGGCAACGTGTTTACAACTGTGATGTGCTTGAAATTGTTCACAAGTACAAAGAGTTTTCATAATATTTGAATTTTGCATCTCTATTTGAACCATATATTTACGGTAACTTGTTTCTGATTCAACTAAAAATTGGTATCGTTTGGAATTAGAAAAATATGTACAATTTATATATTCTACATAATCTTCTTCATAATTCATTCCTTTTTGATAATCGCGTGTTGTTACGGCTTTCAGTATTTCTTTTTTTATATCTTCAAACATATTCTATAACTCCTTTTTTTACGAAGTTTATTATATATGATTTTTCTTTTTAAAGCAAGCGTTTGTTTGTTTACGAATATTTACATTTTTTCTTAAAAACTTTTCACATTTTTGTTGAATACATGCGTAAATGATTATACAATAATAGTGTAAAACTAGGAGGAGTAAGTATGAAAAAGAAATGTAAAATTTTATTCATAATCGCTTCATTAGCTTTAACATTGAGTTTAATGAGTAATACTTACTCGAGGTATGTCGCGAATACCACTGGAAACTTAGATATGTTATTTGCTAATTGGCAGATTCTTGTTAATGAAAATGATATTCTAGATGAAACATCCTCTTCTATTCAAATTACTCCTGTTATACTTGAAAACGAACATATATCTCAAAATAAAGTTGCTCCATCTACCCAAGGATACTTTGATATTAATATTGACCCGACAAATGTAGATGTATCTTTTGCTTATCAAATTGATATTGAAGTTTTAAATGAAAATCTTCCAGATTTGATGATTACAAAATATGCTATTTTAGATAGCGATTATACTGAAGGCGATGAAATTATTACAAATACATTAGAAAATAATCGTTTAAATGGTTCTTTAATTTATCAAAATGATATAGAAGATTATTCTTTTGAACCTTTTACTATTCGAATTTATTTTGAATGGTATGATGGTGATGATGGAACTATGGATGATACTGCAGATAGTGAAATAGGAAGAGATGCTGCAGCAAATGACACTACTTTACAAATTGCCGCGACTATTCAATTTGAACAACAATTAGAAGAAACAGAAAATATTTAAAAAACAAATATTTAATATAAATCATAAACCTCGTTTCTTTAGACAAAAATAGAAACGAGGTTTTAATTTAAAAAATAAAGCTAAATTTATTTTAAGAGAAATTCTAAATTTTTTAGTTTAATAAATTAAAAAGCATTATCAATATTTTACAAGAATTTATTTCTACAAATTTTTTTATGTATTTTATAAAAATTTTTTTTGTTATTCATATGTTTTAAAGAGAAGTTTAGTTTATAAAAGATCAATTTTTAAGATATGTAAAAAAACAAATTCCATTTTATTATTTGGAATTTGTTTTTTTATACTGTTAAATTTGCTTTGTCAACTACGATTACAGGAACGACACTGCAAGAAGTGTTCTTGTCATTTCCATAAATAGTTGTTGTTGTATCATCTTGTCTATGAAACGCATAGGCTTTATCTGTACTATATTCAGTTTTTAACCAATAACATTTATTGGAAGATAGATAAGGGAATTTTTCATTAGAAAATGAAAATAATCCATTGTATTCTTTGCTTTTTTCAATAACTTTTGAAAGTCGATCTTGGTATTCTAAATTTCCAATAATTACATCGGATAATCCATCTCTTTTTAAGTAAGAGTTTTGATTATCTGTAGCAATTACCTTTAAAATATCTTCTAATGTAAGCGCTCTTGTGGTAACACCCCAAGAATTTGAAGTTGCACTTAATAAAGTATCATAGTTTGCATATGTTCCACTTGAATAATCATTATACAAATCTGGTAGTAATGTTACTGTTGAATCTCCAATGGTATTATTTGTATCCAAAACATAATTTTTTAAACATGTACTACTTAGGGTATCGCATTTTTGATTATTCACTACATCATACAAAATTAAGTCTCCAACATTGTAGTTAAT
>CALVXT010000010.1 GCA_944371545.1 uncultured Bacilli bacterium
TTGGGGTTGCATGAAGATGTTAAAAAAAGAGCGAATTTAGCTTTATCTTTTTCTAAGTTTACTTTTCCTCATGGATTGTTTCGCGGGATTTTATTAGAACAAATTTATCGAAGTTTTAAGATTTTAAATAATGAAAGTTATCATAAGTAAAGCGTTTAAACAATTCCAAAACTTATAAAAAGCATATAGTTTTGGAATTTTTTTTCCAAAACTTGACTTTCTACGGTGTTTCTTTTATAATTTTGTTTATGAGGTGATGTATGATGATTGAGAGACCTATATATTTAGAAGAGCTAAAACGCTGGAAAGATCAAAATCTTATAAAAGTTGTTACTGGCATTCGAAGATGTGGTAAATCTACTTTGTTTGATTTGTTCATTACGGATTTATTAAAAGAAGGGGTTCAAAAAGAACAGATTATTAAAATTAATTTAGAAGATCCTGACTATCATTTTTCAAATTATATGGAGTTATATCAATTTATTGTTAATCAATTACAAGAAGAAAAAAAATATTATGTCTTTTTAGACGAAGTGCAAAATGTAGTTGATTTTCAAAAAGCTGTAGATGGTCTTTATATTAAAAAAAATGTGGATTTATATATTACAGGTTCTAATGCTTATCTTTTGAGTGGAGAGCTTGCTACATTACTATCTGGAAGATATGTTGAAATTAAAATGTTGCCATTGTCTTTTAAAGAATTTGTTTCTGCATTTGAAAGCAATAATATATCCATGTTATTTTTGGATTATATGCAATATGGTGGAATGCCAGGTAATATTCCTATTTTAAAGAAAAATCCTAATGATTTGGATCAATATTTAGATGGCATTTTTTCTACTGTGGTTTATAAAGATATTATGTCAAGAAAACAAATTACAGATAAAAGTCTTTTAGAAAATATTTTAAAATTTCTTTTTGATAGTATTGGTAGTCCCATTTCTACTAAAAAAATAAGTGATACATTAACGAGTAAGGGAATTTCAACAAGCAACCATACAGTTGAAAATTATATTACGGCTTTTGTTGAAAGTTTTTTGATTTATAAAGCAGAACGTTTTGATGTGAAAGGAAAAAATTTGCTTGTTAGAGATTATAAGTATTATTTAGTTGATACTGGTCTTAGAAGTTATTTGCTTGGAAAAAAGGCAGACAGTGATATGGGACATATTTTAGAAAATATCGTATACTTAGAATTATTACGTCGTGGTTATAAAGTCTATGTTGGAAAAGTTGATGATTTAGAAATTGATTTTGTAGCGCAGAATCGTGAAGGTCTTAAATATTATCAAGTTGCTTTGTCAGTTCGAGATGAAATTGTTTTAGAAAGAGAATTGAAATCTTTAAGAAAAACTGGAGATTTTTATCCTAAGTATTTGTTAGTTTATGATATGGATTTAGCTGCTGATTATGATGGTATTAAAAAAATAAATATTATTGAATGGTTGTTAGGAAGTGAATAGCAATGATTGGAAATGATTGGGATGAAAAATTAAAGGTTATTTGGGGAAGTCCTGGTTTTCATAAGTTTATGGATGTAGTGAATCATGAGTATGCAACTAAAACGATTTTTCCACCTCGTGATCACATTTTTGAAGCTTTAAAACTTACTCCATATCATAATGTAAAAGTTGTGATAATGGGACAAGATCCGTATCATGGTGTAGGTGAGGCGCATGGACTATCTTTTTCTGTTCAAAAAGGTGTAAAAGTTCCTCCTTCTTTACAAAATATTTATAAAGAACTTTACGATGATTTAGGTATTCCACCTCGTAATGATGGAGATTTAACAGGTTGGGCTAAAGAAGGCGTGTTGTTATTGAATGCAGTTTTAACTGTTGTTAAAGATAATCCAGCTTCTCATCGTAAACTTGGATGGGAGTTATTTACTGATTACATTATCAAATTAGTAAATCAAAAAGATACGCCTGTTGTTTTTATTCTATGGGGAAATTTTGCTAAAGAAAAAGCTAAACTTATTACTAATCCAATTCATCATATTATTACTTCTCCTCATCCAAGTCCATTTTCAGCAAGGTATGGTTTTTTTGGTAGTAGGCCATTTTCTAAAACTAATGAATTTTTGAAAAAAGATGGGTTAAAAGAAATTGATTGGGGAAGAAAAGAATAAGATAATTTGTCAAGAATTGTCTTTTTTTCTTTTCTAAAAAAATAATGGATTGTATTTGTGGTATACTTTAGATGGTGATGCTCATTGAAATTTTATCAAAAGAAAATAGAAGATGTTTTGCAATATTTTAATACTTCTAAAAATGGGTTAAGTAAAGCCGAAGCAAAAAGACGTTTGGAAAAGTATGGGGAGAATGTTATTCAAGGTAAAAAAAGGAGAAGTAAGCTTCAAATTTTTTTAAGTCAATTTAAAAATTTTATGGTTATTCTTCTTTTAGTTGTGGGTGTATTATCCTTTTTCTATGCGCTTTTTGAAACTCATGATTATTTAGATTCTATTGTTATTTTGGGGACAACTTTTGTAAATATTTTAATGGGATATTTACAAGAAGATAAAGCTGAAGATGCAGTTGAAAAGTTAAAACAATATAGTATAACTAAAGTTCAAGTTTATCGTGATGGTAAGATAGAAGAAGTCTCTTCTACAAATTTGGTGGTCGGTGATATTATTATTTTAGAAGCAGGAGATAGCGTACCTGCTGATGCTAGGATTATTGAAAGTTATTTTGCCAAGGCTGACGAGTCTGTTTTAACTGGAGAAAGTAATTCTGTTTCTAAAAATGATGAAATTCTTGGTTCTAATGTTTCTTTACATGAAAGAAGCAACATGGTTTTTGCTGGAACAAATTTGGTTTCAGGAAAAGTTATTGCAGTTGTTGTAGCTACTTCTATGAAAACAGAAATTGGTAAAATTGCTAAAGCTATTAATACAAGTGAAGAGCCCATAACTTTATTGCAAGTAAAAGTAAAAAAAGTAAGTACTTTTATTTCAATGGTTGCTATTTTTCTTGTTATGTTTGTTTTAATTTTTAGTATTATAAAAGATTATGATGTTTTGACTGTTGTTATGCTTTGTATTTCGATGATTGTTGCATCTGTTCCAGAATGTTTACCTATTGCGATTACTTCAACTTTAATGATTGGAGTTAAAGCAATGGCAAAGAAAAAAACTGTAGTTCGGAATATGGCAGCTATTGAAACTCTTGGGGCAACAGAAATTATTTGTACCGATAAAACAGGAACACTCACTCTAAATCAAATGGAAGTTGTTAAAGGATATCTTGATGGTATGGTTACATCTTTAGAAGATTTTGATTTGCATAAAAATGATAAAATGGTTTCTATTTTGGCTCTTTGTAATACGGCAATAAAAGATAAAAAAGATAAATATGTTGGAGATGCAGTAGATGTTGCTTTATTAAATTTCTTGAATATTAAGAATATATCTGTTGAAAATGTTCAAAAAGATTTTCAGAAAATTGTGGAGATTCCTTTTGACTCAGAACGAAAGATGATGAGTTTTGTTTATCAAAAGAATCAAGATAAAATTTTGTTTACTAAAGGAAGTCCAGAAGCAGTATTAAGTCGTTGTGGTTTTCTTTTAGAAAATGGAGAATTTAAAAAAATTACTAAGGAGGATAAAGATAGAATTCTAGAAGTTGAAGAAGCGTTATCTAAAGAAGCTTTAAAAGTCATTGCGTTGGCCTATAAAGAAAATTTGTCTACTTATGAAGATGAAGAAAAATATTTAAATGAAGAAAATAGTCGCTTGATATTTGTTGGTATGTTAGCTATGAAAGACCCAGCAAGAAGTGACGTTAAAGCTGCGATTCAAAAATGTAAAAGTGCTAAGATTAGACCTATTATGATTACAGGTGATAGTTTAGATACTGCTCTTGCCATTGCTCGTGAAGTTGGAATAATTGAAGATGGGGAAAAAGGTATTTTAGGTAGTGAATTAGATAAGATGACACCTAAAGAGTTAAAAAAATGTGTAAATGAATATAGTGTTTTTGCAAGAGTTTCGCCAGATCATAAGTATTTGCTTGTTGATGCTTTACAGCGTCAGGGCAAAGTCGTTGCAATGACAGGTGATGGTGTTAATGATGCTCCAGCTTTGCAACTTGCTAATGTTGGAATTGGAATGGGCGCAAGTGGAACGGATGTTACAAAAAGTGTTTCTGATATTTTATTACTTGATGATAGTTTTTCTACTATTGTAACTGCTGTTGATGAAGGAAGAAGAATTTATGATAATGTAATTGCAAATGTTTTATATAATTTATCTAGTAATTTTACGGAAATTGTTTTAATTATTTTAGGAATGTTTTTAAATAATCAAATTATTTTGGCTTTACATGTTTTATATATTGACTTAGTTGCAGATACTATACCATCTATTTGTTTAGCTTTTGAAAAATCAAGTAAAAAGAATATGAAGAAAAAACCTAATGGTTTAGATAAGCCGATTTTTACTCCTTATTTTTTGGCATTTTTAATTCTTTCTGTTATTGTTGAAGCAGGAGTTTCATTACTTGTTTATTTTGTTAGTATTAATTCTTTAGGTGTAGAAATGGCTCAAACTTTGGCTTTGTTAAGCGTTGTTTTAAATGAATTTGTTTTTGCTTATAATTGTCGTTCTTTAAAAGAAGGTATTTTTCAAAAAGGAATTTTTTCAAATAAGCAATTAAATCTTGGCGTTTTCTTTTTACTTTTAGTTCAACTTTTGGTATTTTTAACTCCAATTGGTCAAATTTTTTCTTTACAAATTGTTAGTTTTGGACGATTTTTCTTAGTGTTCCTCATTAATTTAGTTAGTTTAGTAATTATTGAAATGTTTAAACCTGTATTGAATCTTTTTTTTAAAGAATAGTTGTTCCATATAAAAACTCACATGGATTTGTGAGTTTTTTTATAATTTAAAGTCTTCTATATCTGTGTCGGTCATATCTTTGCCATCAAAAAATGTTTTGGCTTTTACATGGTGTATTTTAGCAACTATGTTGTTTGGAAATTTTCTGATGTAATTGTTTGTTTCAGTAACATGCTTGTTATAATAGGAAATACCTGCTACTAGTTTTTCATTTATATTTTTAAATTCTTCTTGAATTTCTATCATTGTTTCATTTTCATTTAATTCTTTGTTATCTTCGTAAAGTGTATCGATAATTGTTTCAGCTTCTTTTAATTTTCTTTCTAAATCAAAGTTACTTATTTTTTCTTCTTTTAAATTTATAAAATCTTTTAAATAGTCTTTTTTAGCTTTTAAATTATTTTTAATTACATTGTCTGCTTTGACAATTAAATCGTATTTTGTTCTTAAATCTTCGTCAATGTTTCCTTCAACTTTTTCAATTTTTGTTTTGCTAAATTGAATATGATTATAGATATTGATATATAATATGGCTAAAATTCCTATTATGATAATTACTAGTAAGAGAATAGTAAATGTTTCCATTGTTCACGCCTCAATTCTATAAGCATTGTATCATATTTTGTTTCTTGTTTAAATAATTTTTTTATGTTACATTTAAAATGGTGATAAATTATGACAATACATACTTTAGTAGTTGGAGAACTTCAAGAAAATTGCTATGTTTTGGTAAATGAAAAGAAAGAAGCTATTCTTATTGATCCAGGAGATGAAAAAGAGAAAATTTTAGATTTTTTGAAACCTTATAAAGTTGTGGGTATCTTAGTTACGCATTTTCATCCTGATCATGTAGGGGCTTTAAAAGAACTTGAGAATTTTTATCATTTAAAAGCTAATCAAAAAGTAGAGGAATTTCATTATGAGGTTTTTTCAAATCCTGGGCATACCTTGGATTCTATTTCTTTTTATTTTCCTGAAGAGAAAATTATGTTTGTAGGAGATTTTATTTTTTATCATACTATTGGAAGATGCGATTTAGGCGGGGATGTTGAATTGATGAAAAAATCTATTCAAAAAATTTTACAAACTATTCCATTAGATACAATTTTATATCCAGGTCACGGAAGAACAACAAAGTTAGGTCAAGAAAAAGTTTTTTTGGAACAATTTTTATAAAAAAAGAAACAAAAATGTTTCTTAATCAAAAGTATCTGAATAATCTGGATTGTAATTAATTTTTTCCCCAAATTCAATGAAGTTTATATATAACATTCTAAGTAAAAACCAGTTGCCTGTAGATGGATCAGAAAGAAGTAAATGGTCTCTTCCTGATTGTTCAATAATTCCTTCATAGATTCTGTCTCGCCATTCGTTTGAATCTGGATAAGAAGCGTATACTTTTACTTTTTTTCCTTTGTTTAATCTTAAAATATTTTCAATTAAACTTTGCTCTAAGGGAAGAGAGTTTTGGGAACTGATGTTTCCAGGTGGAGTCATTGGTGTTTTTGTTGTACCTGGAAATGTTGGCGTATTAAAAAAACTGCCATTCATTAAAATTATCACCTCGTTATATTTTATGTTTATTGCTTTTCATTTAGAAGTTCGTTATAATTTAAATAAGGATGATGATATATGGATATCCAAAAGATTAAAGAAACTGTTATGAAAAAGGATTTTTATAAACGGATTTTGGTTATTTTGTTTGGTGTTTTTTTACTTGCGTTAACTTATAATATGTTTTTGTATCCTTATAATTTAGTTATCGGAGGGACTACCGGTTTATCGATTGTTGTTGAACCTTTATTTGGATGGGATCCTCAAATATTTTTGTATGTGTGTACTTGTATTTTATTGGTTGTAAGCTTTTTGGTACTTGGAGTAAAACGAACTGGAATTTCGATTGTTGGAAGTTTGATGTATCCGGTTTTCATTAGTTTAACTAAGCCTTTAGCTTCTTTTTTAAGTCAATATATTGTTTTGGATAATATGGTGTTGGTTGTTTTGGCTGCAGGTTTATTGTATGGTTTGGGCTATGGTCTAGTTTATAAAATGGGTTTTGATACGGGTGGATCAGATATCGTTGTTCGTATTTTTAATAAATTCTTTCATATGCCTGAGGGAAAATGTGCGTTAATTATTCAGGGAGTTGTAGTGTTAATTGGAGCTTTTGTTTTTGGAATTAATCAAATGATTTATGCTATTTTGATTTTAGTTATTTATACAGCTTTAATGGATAAGATTATGATAGGTATTTCTAATTCTAAACTTTTTTTTATTCATACAAAAGAGCTTGATAAAGTTGAAGATTTTATTTTACATGAGCTTCATACAGGAGTTACAATTTTGGATATGGAGGGTGGATATTCTAAGAAAAAAAGTCATATTTTAATGTGTGTCGTGCCTAATAAAGATTATTATTTGTTTAAGGAGGCTATTTTAGAAGTCGATCCAAATGCATTTTTTGTTATTAATGATTGCTATGAGGTTCATGGTGGTGTAAAAGCTCAAAATTTACCATTTATATAGAGCCTTTTTTATGTTATAATAAACTAATAATGCGAGGTGTAGTAAGTGAAGTTAATTAAAGTTGAGCATGCTTATAAAATTTATAAAAATGGAACAACTGCGGTTGCTGATTTAAGTGTGTCTATTGATAAAGGTGAATTTGTTTTTGTTATTGGTTCAACTGGTTCAGGTAAGTCTACTTTTATAAAAATGCTTTACCGTGAAGAAAAACCGACTAAAGGTAGTGTTATTGTTGGGGGTATTGATGTAGCAAAGCTAAGAAATTCTAAAGTGTATAAATTACGTAGAAAATTGGGAGTTGTTTTCCAAGATTTTAAATTACTTCCAAAATTAAATGTGTATGAGAATGTAGCATTTGCTTTGGAAACTTTGGGATTACCTAATGATGAAATTCGTCCAAAAGTATTAAAAGCTATTGAGGCTGTTGGATTAAAAGAAAAAACAAGAAATTTACCTAGTGAATTATCTGGAGGTGAACAGCAACGGGTAGCTATTGCTAGAGCTATAGTAAACGATCCAAAACTTTTGATTTGTGATGAACCAACAGGAAACCTAGATCCAGAAACTTCAAGGGGAATTATGAAGATTTTAGATAAAATTAATCGTGAACTTGGAACGACTATTATTATGGCAACTCATGATAAAGATCTTGTTAACCGTATGAAAAAACGAGTTCTTGTTATTGAAAATGGTGTTTTAGCAAGTGATACGAAGAAAGGAAGTTATAAAGTCCATGAGAGCATTAAGAATACTGACTAGAAGTATACGAGATTCTTTTAAAAGTGTTTTTCGTAACTTTTCTTTATCAATGGCGTCTATTGCTTGTACGACTATTACCTTAATACTAGTTGCTATTGCTATTTGTTTAACTTATAATGTCCGACAGGTTACTACTGATTTAGAACATGAACTTACTATTGTTGCTTATTTGAATAAAGATGTAACAGATGAGCAGAAAACAGAATTAGAAAATGCATTGAAAACTATGGATAATGTGGATTCTTACGAAATGAAAAGTAAGGATGAATGGAAAGCAGAGATGAAGGAAGAAGATCAAAGTTTGGAAAATGCTTTAGATATTTTTGATGAAAATCCTCTTTTGGATTCTGTTATTGTAAAAGTAGATGATGTCAAAAATTTAGGAGAAACAGCTGATCGACTTCGGGAATTTGATTTTGTTAGTAGTGCTGAATATGGCGAGGGAATGGTTGAAAATGTTATAGGCATTTTTGATGCGGTTAGTTTTGGTACTTTTGCTATAGTTATTGCTTTAGTTTTGGTTACTGCATTTTTAATTAGCAATACGATTAAGTTAACCATTTTTTCTAGAAGAACTGAAATTGAAATTATGAGACTTGTTGGAGCTTCGAATACTTCTATTAAACTTCCTTTTGTATTTGAAGGATTTGTTTTAGGAGTTTTTGGTAGTATTATTCCTATTCTTATAAGTATTTATGGGTATGTATTCTTATATAATCAGACCGGTGGATATGTATTTACTCAAATTATTACTTTGGTAGAACCTTTCCCATTTGTACTTACTGTTTCTTTAATTTTACTTGTTATAGGTTCTTTAGTAGGTATGCTAGGTTCTTGGCGAGCAGTTAAAAAATATTTAAAAATATAATGTTTTATGTAAGGCAGGTGTAAATATTGAAGTTTTTTAGAAAAATTTTAAATAGTTTGTTTATTTTTTTACTTGCTTTTTCTTGTGTGACTCCTGTTTCAGCTAAAATTGATAATCCGAAAACATTGGGTGATTTAAGAGCTAATTATAATGAATTGTTGCAAGAAAAAGAAAGAAACGATAATTTAACCGAAGAAGCTAAGGCTGAGATTGCTCGTAAGGAAGCGGCGATTAAACAGGCTGAGGCTGATATTCATCAAGCTGAAGCAGACATGGAGCAAGCTGAAGAAGATATACGTGTTTCTAATGAACGAATCGAAGAAATGAAAGTTAATGCTAGTGATGTTCTTCTCTATTTACAACAAATGAAAGGAACAAATGCGTATGTAGAATATGTTTCAGGTGCGACTAGTATGACAGACATGATCATGCGAATTGCAGCTGTTGAACAATTGTCAGATAAAATTTACAATACTATTGATGAATTAGAGGCTGAAATAAAACGAAATGAAGAATTAAAAAAAGAGTTGGAACAAAAGAAAAAAGATTTAGAGGCTCAAGCTGCAGAATATCAAAGGGTTATTGAAGCTAATTATGAAAAAATTGATGAGTATGATAAATATGCTTTGGATATAGATACGCAAGTTCAGGCGGCTAAAGAACAACTTGATATGTATGTTAATAAATGTTCTGCTAATATTGGTAGAATTGATGATGCTGTAGTTTTAACGGAGTGTTCTAATGTTCCTTTAAATAGTGGTTGGTTAAATCCTTTAGATCATGGAGTAATTACGAGTACGATTGGTTGGCGATGGGGAAGCTATCATAATGCTTTAGATATAGGTGGTGCTAGTCCTTTTGAAGGTACTCCGGTATATGCGGCTGCGGCAGGGGTAGTATCTGGAATGATTCATGAATATAGTTGTGGCGGGAATATGCTTTATATTAATGTTAATGTTAATGGTGAAGAGTATACAACGTATTATTATCATTTATTAGATTTTAATGTCAGCATGGGTGATGTAGTAACTCAGGATACAGTTATTGGATGGGTAGGTGGTTGGTCTACTAGTACTGAACATGGTGGATATGATAACTGTACAACCGGTTCACATTTACATTACGGTGTCGCCAAAGGTTATTATAATCCTTATACAGGTATTATTAGAAGTAATGTTATTACACCTCCTGGTTTTCCAAATTCAAAAGGTTACTCCTTTTATTCAAGAAATCAGATGTGGCATGGATAGATTTTTCTATCCTTTTTTTGTATAATAAAACTGGTGATTTATATGACTTATTCGATGAAAGTTAAAGAAGAAATTTGTAATCGTAATTTAAGTTCTGTTGAAATTTTTGCTGAGTTGTCTGCTATACTTCGTTATGACGCAACTTTAAAAGATAATCAAATTTCTTTAACTTTTGAAAATGCATTGATTGCTCGTCGTGTTTATAAAGATTTTAAAACTCTTTTTAATATATCTGCACATATTACTGTTCGGGATCAAAAAAGATTTCGAAGTAAACAAGTGTATATTTTAGATATTAAAGAAAATGCTGTTTCTGTTTTAGAAAGATTAAATATTTTAAAAGATGGAATTTTTTTAGAAATGAATCGAAATTATTTAGGAGATCCTGAGGAAATGGTAGCGTTTGTTCAAGGTGCTTTTCTGGTGATTGGTTCTTTAAATGATCCAGCAACTGGTGGTTATCATTTGGAATTTGTTTTTGATCAAGAAAAAGATGCTCATTTTTTTAATATGCTTCTTCATGAAATGAAATTTGATACCAAAGTTTTGGAACGTAGTGGTAAGTTTATGGTTTATTTAAAAAATTCCGAAGAAATAAGTGATATGATTCGAATGTTTCAAGCATCTAATTCTTTATTTTATTTTGAGGATATTCGAATTTATCGCGACCATAAAAATATGGTAAATCGTTTGAATAATTGTGAAATTGCTAACCAAGAAAAAAGTTTGCAAGCCGGAATGAAACAAATTAAAGATATTCTTTATTTACAAGAACATGATTTGGTAGATTTATTAGATGATAAAACTAAAGTAATTATGGATTATCGTTTAAAATATCCGGAAAGTTCTTATCAAGAACTGGCAAGTATTATTGCTATGGAAACTGGTTATACTATTGGTAAATCTGGAATTAATCATCATTTTATTAAGATAAAGAAATTAAGAGAAACTCATGAAAATAAAAAAAATTGACATTGGATATTTTCCATGTCTTTTTATATGATTTGATCGATTAAACCATACTCTTTAGCTTCATGACTAGATAAGTAATAATCTCTATCTGTATCTTTTTTTATTTTAGTTAGAGTTTGATTGGTGTTTTTTGCTAAGATTTTATTTAATTTATCTTTCATTTTTAAAATTCTTTTACAGGCAATTTCCATATCGGATGCTTGTCCTTGCATACCACCTAGTGGTTGGTGAATCATAACATCAGCATTTTCTAAAGCAAATCTTTTTCCTTTAGTGCCGGATGATAATAAGAATGCTGCCATGGATGCGGCGATTCCTACACAAATTGTTCTTACATCACTTTTAATATAGTTCATTGTATCATATATGGCCATGCCACTTGTTACAGACCCGCCTGGACTATTAATGTACATGTAAATGTCTTCGTTGCTTTTTGAATCTAAATAGAGTAATTCGCTTATGATTAGATTGGCTGTTTGATCGGTTATTTCATCACTTAAAAAAATAATTCGGTCCTCTAATAATCTTGAATACAAGTCGTATGCTACTTCACGATTGTTATTTTTTTCTAAAACTGTTGGAATAATATTCATTTTCTCACCTACTATTATCATAGTATGATATTAGAAAAACTATTCAAAAAATAGGTAATTTATGTTAAAATGTTTTAAGAATAGAAAAGGCTAGGAGATATTATGCAAGAAATTCAAGTTATTTATCAAAATCAAGTTCTTAAGGTCGTTAAAGGAACTACATATTATGAAATTGCTAAAATGCTTGGTTTAGAAGATACCTTGGCAGCACAAGTTGGTAATGAGGTTTTTTCTTTGGATGCAAAAATTTCAGAAAATTGTGAAGTTTCTTTTTTAGATGTTACTTCTTTAACTGGATATAAAATTTATCAAGGAGCTTTAAAGTTTTTATTTTATGTTGCTGTTGTAGAACTTTATAAAGATGCTGAAGTTCAGTTTTTACATAGTGTTCCTAAAGGAATATTAAGTGAAATCAGAATGACTAAAAATTTAACTAGTGATGATGTTTCTAAAATTAAAGGATATATGGCTTCAATCGTTGAGAAAAAAGATCGCTTTTATCGGTATCATTTAGATAATCAAGATGCTTTTCATTATTTTAAAAATCGTCATGAAGATGAAAAAGCTTATAATATCCAGAACGTTTCTAAAGAAGTTGTGACTATGTATCGTTTGCGAAATCATTTGAATTATTTTTATACAATGATGCCTTATGATACAAAAGTAATTAATCGTTTTGAACTTGTTTTTCTAGGAAGAAATCGGATTGTTTTGGTTTGTCCTAATGTTACAAGTGGAAATCGAATTCCTGAATATGTTCATTATGAGAATATTGTGGCTAATTTTATGTCAACAAAAAAATGGCTTCGAAAAATGCAAGCTCCTTATTTATCTCAAATGAATTATTTAGTAAGTACCTCTAGAATTCAGGATTTTATACATTCAAATGAGATTTTGTATGAAGAAGATTTAATAAGAGCTTGTGATAAAGTAATTTCTATGCGTGATGTGCGTCTTGTTTTGATTGCGGGGCCTTCTTCAAGTGGAAAAACAACTACTATGAAAAGAATGAGTGCAATTTTACGAAGTCGTGGTTATGATCCGATTGGCTTGTCTACAGATGACTTTTTTGTAGATCGCAAGGATACGCCTAAAAATGATAAAGGTGAGTACGACTATGAATGTTTACAAGCAATTGATTTGGAATTATTTAATAAAACTTTACAAGACTTGTTAGCTGGGCAACTTGTTGATGTTCCAGAATATGATTTTGTTAATGGCGAGAAAATTTTTAAAGGGCGTAAAGTGAAATTAAAAGATAATAGTATACTTCTTATTGAAGGACTTCATTGTTTAAATGATGATTTAATTCCTTATATTGATTCTAAATATAAATTTAAAATTTATTTAAGTCCATTTATTCCTCTTAATATTGATCGTCATAATTATATTTCTACTTTAGATTTGAGATTAATTCGAAGAATTGTTCGTGATAATCGAACGAGAGGTAAGAGAGTGGATCAGACAATTGCTGAATGGCAAATTGTTCGTTCTGGTGAAGAAAAGTATATTTTCCCTTATGTTTATCAAGCGGATATGATTATTAATACAGCACTTGCTTATGAAATTGGTGTCTTAAAAGTTTATGCTGACCCATTATTATTTTCAGTTGGAGTAGATAGTGAATATTATAGTGAATCACGAAGATTAATTGAGTATTTACAAGTGTTTTTTACTATTCCATCAGAATTTGTGCCAAAGGATTCTATTTTGCGTGAATTTATAGGATAAGTATGATATTCTTAATATGGTGATAAAATTGAAGGTATTAAAATTTTATGTTAACGATTTAGCATGTGTTTTGAATTATTTAGAATTGTATTGTATAAAAAAAGAAATTTCTTATGTAAAGCTTCCTAATGAATTTCATTTTTTAGATTATATTTTTCAATTTTATTCCCGTGGAACTTTTTTATCTGAGCAGAAAGACATAGAGGATTTTGATAAAGTGTTTTTTGGAATTACTTTATTAGAAAACCCTTTAGAAGTAGAAGCATTAGGGTTAAAGTTAAATCATGTGGAAAATTGTTTTTCAATGAAAAAGAATGAGAGAAATTTAAGTTATAAATCTTGTTATAAAGTAAATACTATGGGATATCCTAAAAGAGTGAGAAGGAGATAGATATTATGATAAAAGTTGCAATTAATGGTTTTGGAAGAATTGGAAGACTTGCTTTTCGGCAAATAATTACAGGAACGGATTTTGATATTGTGGCGATTAATGATTTGACGGGTGCCGAGGATTTGGCTTATCTGCTTAAATATGATACTAATCACAGAAGATTTCATGAAGATAAGATTAGCAGTGTGGATAACTATTTAGTTATTAACAATGTCAAAAAAATTCCCGTTTATGCTGAGAAGGATCCAAGTAACTTACCTTGGAAAGATTTAGATGTTGATTTGGTTTTAGAATGTACGGGTTTATTTACTAAGTATGAAGATGCTATGAAACATATTGAGGCTGGTGCAAAAAAAGTATTAATTTCTGCTCCTGGAAAAGGAGAAATGAAAACAGTTGTTTACGGTGTTAATGATGATGTTTTAGATGGTAGTGAACAAATTGTCTCTGCTGCATCTTGCACAACGAATTGTTTGGCACCTGTTGTGCATGTTTTGGATAGAGAATTTGGTATTGTTAAAGGATATATGAGTACAATTCATGCGTATACTAACGATCAAGTCACTTTAGATATTGCTCACAAGAAAGGATTTGCTTCTCGACGTGGAAGAGCATGTGCGATGAACATTATTCCAGCTAGTACGGGAGCTGCAAGTGCAATTGGTAAAGTTTTGCCTAATTTAGCTGGCAAATTAAATGGTGTTGCATACCGCGTGCCTGTCAGTGATGGTTCGATGATTGATTTAGTGTTAGAACTTAGTAAAAATGTAACTAGTGAAGAAATTAATCGAGCTTTAGAGAACAATGCTAATGATACTTTAAAAGTTACGAATGACCCTATTGTGTCTAGTGATGTTATTGGAATGAAATGTGGTTCTTTAGTAGACATGCGACTTACGACAGTTTTGGATGTAGAAGGAAAACAACTTGTTAAAGTTGTTGCTTGGTATGACAATGAAATGGGTTATACTAGTCAAATGATGAAAACAGCTAAAAGAATGTTTATGTAAATATTTTGGACTAATGAGAATATTTCATTAGTTTTTTTCTTTTCTGAAATTCAGAAAAATGTTATATTATTAATAGGGTAAGGTGGTTGTTTTGAAAAAATTAAAAATTAATATTGTTTGTGGAATTCTTGATATCGTTGCTTCATTTTTGTACTTTTTTTCTTTATTTTTAATTGGTACTTTTAGTGGGGCGATTGGTGCTTCTGATGGAACAGAAGTTTTAAGTCAAGTTCTTTTGATATTTGCCATTTTATTTATTGTTTTGCATTTTATTTCTTTT
>CALVXT010000011.1 GCA_944371545.1 uncultured Bacilli bacterium
TTATCGTACACGTAAAGAATTAAAGGAGATGATGACAAAATGAGGTTTACTCAAGAAGAAAATTTTAAAAAAATACGTGCGAAAATACGAAGAAAAAAAATTTGGAATATAAGTGGAGTATGCTGCATGATTCTAGCAGTCTTTCTTTTGTTTCAATGTTCTTTTACAAGTTATCAAAAACAAGAAAATATAATAAAATTTCATGAAATATCTTTAGATATAGATACTGTCGGTGATATATCGGTAAACATGGTAAAGAAAAATATATATGAAACTTTATCTTGGCTTCCAAAAATTTCTTTGGAAAATGAAACAGTTCATGATGAACTTGCCTATGAGTGTGTAAATAAAGGATGTATGGAAGCAGGATTTGAACATTATGAGCTTTTTTCTTCATCTGATGAAGCTGGTTTGTTACTGAGTATTTCTACAGATAATCGTGGACCAGTAGGTTATTGGGATCTAAGAGGAACTTTTGAAAGCATTATGGAGAATAAAGAAAAATCAATTTTAGAAGGGTATGAAGTTTATCTTATAAAAGATACAGAACCTTTTAGAAACACTATATATGCTTTCTATACAAAAATTCATGGTTATTATGTATATTTAGAAATCTCTGGAAACTATTCTGAAGAACAGTTCCTAGAATTTATCTCAAACTTTTTACGACAAGTATAAAAAAATTGTTCTTAAAAAAGAGCAATTTTTTATTTTGTTAGATAAAAAGCATAATATTCATCATAAGTAATATTTTCTTCATGCATCACAGTAGCTGCTTCAATTCCTACATAGCGCCAGTGCCAAGATTCAGGACTATAGCCAGTTAAATAAGTTTTTCCTTCCGGATATCTTTCGATAAACCCAAATTCATGAGCATGTTCTTTTAACCATTTATAAGCTTCACTTTCTGAAAAATCCGTAGCAGATGGTTCAGTAGTGCTTGTCATATCAACAACGAGACCCGTCTGATGTTCAGAATGTCCTGGCCTAGCTGCTGTCTCATCAGCTTTTCTTTCTCCCTGAGTAGCTTTACGATAATCATAAATTTCTTTTTGACTAGCATAATCTCGGTAGCTAGAAGTAACCATTAAATAAAAGCCTTCATCATGCGCTGCTTGCCATAAATCTAAAAACTTATCATAAGCATATTCAATTAATTGATTTTCACCTTCCGTACCATAAGAATAATCTAAAGGAATAGAAACAAGATTTTCGGGTGTATAATCCTCACTTAAAGCGTAAAATTTATTGACAATCATTTGTTCATTTAAAGAAGTATCTGTTTCTAACTCTTCTTCATACCATTTATGATCAGCGTTCACATTGACAATCGCGACAACATCAGTCAAATTATCTTCTTCCTCTTCTTCAATATAAGCTAAATATCTATCTAGATTTTTTTCTAAAAAGTATTTTTCTTTAACTAAACCAACAATTGTATCATTTTTATCTTGATTAATTAAAGAGGAAATAGAGTTTTCAGAAAGCTTATCAAGCAAAACATTAGTATCTTCTAAACTATAGCCTTTACTTGTTAATTTATATTCATTAGTTTGTTTGTATTTAAAATCATTATAAAAATTAATTCCTAAAATAACTCCTACAACTAAAAAGACAATTACAGCTAATAAATAATAAGCTTGTTTTTTTAATCGAATTTTTTTCTTTTTCTTCTTCATACTTCACATCCTATCTTTCTAAAAATATTATAACACAGATTTGTTTTTCCTTGCGTTTTTTTCATAATTGGTGTATTCTTTTATTAAGAGTAAAGAAGGTAGGGTAGCATAAATGGAAGAAAACAGAGAAGTATTAAGATATTGTCCTAATTTTCATAAAATTGTGAATTTTGATTATTTAAAAGAAGATAAAATAACTGCAAAGTTAATTCGAATATATAAAGATTATATTTTTGGAATAGACATGAGAGATGAAGAAGCTCTAAAAGAAGTAAAAGAATTTGATTATGTTTTAAATAGATATATAGAAGATTACGATTTCAGAAAAGAATTAAAAAAAGAAATTGTTCATGTTAAAGTAAAGAAAAGCTGTACGGATATTTTAAAAGCTATTGTAGAAAGTATTATCCATATTTTTGATAAATATGTAGAAAGTACCACGAGAAAGATTACAATCGCTCGTTGGATTTAAAAAGACTTGTCGAAAGTCTTTTTATTTGCTATAATCGTATCAGTTTGGAGGTTGTGTTTATGAAAGTATATAAGAAAAATTTACCAGATGGTGTAAAAAAAATGTTTGCATTAGATCGTGGAGTAAAAGTTAAATTAATTAATAAAAAATATTGTAAGAAAAAAAGTTCAAAATAAATCTATTCTTGAACTTTTTCTTTTTATTCACAACTACCACCATTTTGTAAAAAATAGTTTTCTATATTGTTTAAACTTTGGTCTAAATTATCCCAATGGATAAAATGAGTAAATTCATCTTTCATTTCCTCCGTACAGTTTGTACAAGTAAGTTCTTTATCTGTATTCAAAAGGATATTATAAACTTCATCATTCAAACTGCACGTAACTTCCCCAGATACTTTTACAGAACCTTCTGATTTTAAATTAGAAAAACAAAAGATAGCTATAATAATAAATATAAGATACAGGATAAACAACATTCCGATAACTTTTAAAATAGTAAGGATAATACCTGCTAATTTTTCAACATTACTTACTTTTTCCTTTAAAATATTTTGGGTATCCAATCCCACCAAATCGTCTAAACTAACAGAAAAAAGTTTGGCAAGTTCCTTAGCCTGATTTAAATCAGGTGTAGTTTCTCCCAGTTCCCAATTAGAAACTGTTTGTCTAGTCACATGAAGTTGTTCAGCCACTTGTTCTTGACTTAAATGTTTGCTTTTTCTAAGTTCAAAAAGCTTTTTTCCTAAATCCATAAAAAATTCCCTCTTTCATAGTTCCAATATACAAAATTCAAAAGAAAAATTCTATCAAATTGCTTTGGAAAAAGCGCAAAAAAAGTTAACATTAGCTAACTCGGTAATGACTAATAATCGTATACTTCTCTAAAACATCTTCTTCATAACGAATTTGATAAGGATTTGCATTATGGAGTAAAAAAGGAATACCTTTAAAATTTCTTTTATCAGAAACGATTCCTATATGACCATCAAAGACAACAATGTCTCCGCCTTGCCAATCACTTATGTTCGATAAATCTGTAGACAAAGAAATCATATGTCTTTTAAAATAGGTATCTAAATTATTTACTCTTCGAAAATCAATATTTTTATCTACTATATCGATATCATAAGCATCACGCACTTCCATTACATCTTCATTCAAAAGAGTCATAATATCATATCCAGAATGAAGAAGAGCAAAAGCCACAACATCTGTACATACCCCATATTCATCATCAGGGTATCCCGTTCCATAATATTTACTTTTATATTTAGGATTTGTTGCAAGATATTCTTTAGCACTTTGTAAAATATCTGTTTGGTCATCAACACCATCTTCATCTTTATCAACCAAACTTTTATAAGTAGTTATCTGAAAATGTTCATTATTATAACTAGGATGAGGAATGATTTGAAATTCATAAAGAAAAAAGACAAGAACAATTACTCCTAACAACACCCCAACACCAATTATCCATCCGCGTTTCATAAGGCTTCACCACACTCATTATAATATAAGAAAAATATAAAGAAAAGCTCTTTTTATAGTATAATGAATAGGGTGAAGAAATATGTCAAAAAGAATTTGTTGTCGTGGGATTATCTTAGAAGAAGATAAAGTAGATTTAATGTACCGAGAAAAGAAGGTAAATGGAAAAATTTTAAAATATTATACATATCCCGGAGGTGGATTAGAAGAAAATGAAACATTAGAAAATTGTGTAAAAAGAGAAGTTAAAGAAGAATTTGATATAGTTGTAGAAGTTTTACAACTTTTAAAAACAGTAGAATATAAAGAAAATATAACCCATTATTTCGCATGCAAGAAAATCAAAGGAACTCTTACCCTTAGTGGCGAGGAAAAACAAAGAAGTACCAAAGAAAATTATTACAAAGTAAGAAAAATTCCTTTAACAGAAATAAATTCTATCACTTTATATGAAAAAGAATTAATTGAAGAAACGAAAAAAATCCTAAATAAAGCGTAATTACCATAATTTATTCCAAAAAGTAAGTATGTAACAAAAAAGTACATTTTTCCGCTTTAAAAAAAGAATTTTATAATGAGCTGATATCTATGGCCATACTGGTGGTGGAAAAGAGTTAATTGATAATTTCACTTTAGCTTTTGGAGATAAATTTGACAAAAATATTCATAAGGTTACGGATTATATAAATACGAGAAGTATTACTCTTGCAGATATTAAAATGAATATTATAGAAACTGATGAAGCACTCGACATTGAAATAGCAATAGTTCCCATAATAGGTAATTCCTTTAAAGTTTCTAAAAAAGCAAAAATCTGTAAGCCTCATACATTTAAAGAAATATTGTAACAAACCATTCCATAAACTATCACAATAACCATAATTAACGTATAAATAAAGTCTTGAAATTTCGTTTTAGGCATTTTTGACACTTTTCTTATCTAATTTGACAATTCTTAGAGTGTTATTCTTCAAAAAAGTGTTTTCAATAATACCTCTTTTTGTCACCGGATGTAATCATAGCATATTTTTGGATGTTGTGTAAGTATTTTTTCTATAAATATTATTTAAAAATTCTGATAAATGTTTTGAAATTATGTGTTAATATAAATATGTGGTGAATAGTACGCATTTAATGATATTTAATATTACAAAATTTCAAGTTGAGAAAATATGAATAAAATACATACAACATGAGTTAATTATGCTTTTAAAGAAAAAAAATTGTATAATTTGTTAGAAAAAAATTTTAAGTAGGTGAAGAAATGAAAATAATAAGTATTGGAGATTTAGTTACAGATTTTTATTATAAAGAGGAGAAATTAATTGGTGTGAATGGTGGAATGACTTCTCATAATATAATTGCAAATATCACTAAATTTGGTTTAGAAACAGCTGTTTATGGAGTGTGTGGGAATGATATGGCCGGAAATGTTGCAATTAACAGTCTAAAAGACATTGGTGTAAACGTTGAAAATATAAAAGTAATAAATAATTTACCTACACGCTGTTTTCATGTTTCTTATAAAAAAGAAGAGGATAAATTGATTTTTACATCAAAAAAAAGATGTCCGATTTGTAATGAGAAAAAATGGTATGATGAAAGCAATATAAATTCAGAGGATATTTTAAAACAAATAAGTAGAGAGGATATTTTGGTTTTTGATAATTTAAATAGGAAAAATCAAAAGATTATAGATAATTGTGATAATAGAAAAATGTTAGACTTAGGACAGTATTTTGAATTAGAAAATTTTTCAAATAAAGAAATTATAAAAAAAATCAAAAACAAATTTGAATTTATAAATTTAAATGAACGAGTTGAAAAATATTTAAAAAACCGATTTTCTTTAAAAAATATAGAAGAAATATTTAAACTGTTACAACCAAAAATGATAATTGTTACTAGAGGAAAAAAAGGATCGGATTTTGTGTTTAATTGTAGTGTAATTAGTAAAGAATTAAAAAATCCTCAAGTAGAAGTTGATCCGACGGGGGCTGGAGATGCTTTTTTTCAATGTTCATAAGCGAATATATAAAAAATAATTACAGTTTAGATAGTGAGTTTATCGATGCAACATTTAAAAAGGCAACTAAACTTACAAAAAAAGTAGTAAAAAGTTTTGGGGCAAGAGGTCATATTCAAAAACTTTATAAAATAAAAAAAATAGACGATACTTGTACTTGCAATGATTTTAAAATTTCTATAAGAAAACAAATTAAAAGATGCAACATAAATGTAAATAATTTAGAAGCACGTTTACTTAATGCAATAAATAGTAATGCCTATGAAAAACTTGCGAAAATTGATTTTCAAAATAAAAATAATATGCTTTTCATAGGTTCTGGTGGTTCTTTTGCAGGCGCTAAATTCTCATCAAAACTAATCAATTTTTTGTATGGAACAAATGGAATTGCTTTATATCCAAGGAATGTATATTATAGAAATAACAGTAATGTAGATTTAATATTTTTATTTAGTTACTCGGGCACGACAAACGATCTATTTACATCAACAAATTCCATTGAAAATACAAAAAAATACATTATAACAAAAGGTAAAATACAAAAAGTAATAACCAAAGCAGAAGTGTTGAAAAACAACGTTATTTCATATAGAACAGGAACAAATAAAGGCAAAGAAAGAGGCTTTTTGTCTTTTGAAGGTGCTTTAGCGCCAGCCAGTTTATTTTTAAAACTTTATTTTGAAAAAACACAAAAAAGTAATGCAGAAGAATTTATTAAAAATAGTATAAATTATTGGAAAACATATTTTAGTAAATATTTCAAAGAAAATAAAAAAGAGTTAAACGAGTTTTTAAAAGAAGAAAGTTATTTAAATATTTTTACAGGGGATTTTACTGAATCAGCTGGTTTCGATTTAGAAAGTAAAATTGTAGAGTCAGGTATTTATAATTGTATAATGCATGAAAAGAAAAATTTTTCTCATGGAAGATTTATCAATTATGAACAGTTAAGTCACAAAAAAAATATTTATTTTAAACAAAAAACTACAACTTCTTATGAAAAAGAATTATTAAATTATTTAAAGAATGATCAAAATTTAATCATTGAAAGTAGATACGATGGTATATTGTGTGAATACGATCTATTGATTGCTTCTCAATATTTAATATACTTTATATCTAATTTTCTTAACATAGATATTTCAAAACCCATTTATAGTGAAGAAGCCATGAAAATTTATTTTTATAAAGGAGACTTATAATACAACAAAATATGTGCTAACTTAGCACTTCTTTTTTTATCCTTTTTTTGATATGCTGAATATAAGAAAGAAATGAGGATATATGAAAAAAGAAAAGAAAAAATGACAAAAAGTATAATTTTATTTTTTGTCATACTTGTTTTATTACTCCTTCTAGTACCTATACCTAAAAAATATAAAGATGGAGGTTCAGTAGATTACAACGCCTTACTATATCAAATACGCATTTATCATAGACTCGATTTAGAGTGTAAAGATGGATATAGAGATGGGTTAGAAATTAAAATTTTAGGAAAGACAGTTTACCAAAAAATAGAAGAAAAAGATATAAACAATACAGAAAACAATTATGTAAGAATGATTAAAGTACATGGAAGTCTTTATTATGATACAGGTAAAGAAAGTACGATTATTGGTAGATGTGGTGTAATGGATGGTAAAATTATTTCTCATGTTCCTTTAGCAGCAATTCCAACCAAAAACAATGAATCAAATTTTGAAGGAGACTATGAATATCAAATTATTGATAACAATACCATAGAAGTTTTAATAGAAAATAAATGGCAAGTATTTAAAAATAAAAAAGAAGATAAAGGAATATTAAATGTCGAAGAACTTCTAAAAAATTTAGTAGATACTACTTCTTATCAAGATTTTTTGTTAACAGATTACATAAATATTGATTTATCTCAAATAGAAGAAATCTATGCTAAGAAAAATGATGAAAATTTTTATCTTCTACTAAAAACAAATAATACAGAAATAATCAGAAAAATAAAATTTTCTTTGCTAACTGAAACCTATCAATTTTATGATTTTAACAATGGATATTACTTATTTAATAAAAATGAAAATCCTCTTTTGATTACAGAAATAAATGGAACTATCACAAAAGTTGAAACAAGCAAAATAACAATTCAAACAGGAAATGAAACATACAATGTTTCCCATAATTTTTCTGTTGCTTTAGAAGAAGGACAAGCAGTTCGAATTTTATATAACAAAAAAGAAGAAATGGATAGTTCTTATCAAATAAAACCATTTTTTATAGAAATCCTTGAAGAGCAAAAATAACAAAAGATTATACAAGAAATACCTAAAATAATAAAAATAAAAAATAATATCCACGTTTTGTTTGGATACTTTTCAAATTTTTTTCGATATAATTCTTTCAGAAATGAGGATTAATATATGGATCAAGGAAAAATTGGAAAATTTATTGCTAAACTACGCAAAGAAAAAGGGTTGACTCAAAAACAGTTAGCAGAAAAACTAAATGTTACAGACCGAGCTGTTTCAAATTGGGAAAATGGCAGAAGAATGCCTGACTTATCATTATTTAAACCACTATGTGAAACTTTAGAAATTACAATAAACGAACTTATTTTAGGTGAAAAAGTTCCAGAAGAAAAACAAAAAGAAACTTCAGAAACTGTTCTTCTTAATACATTAAAAAATAGTGAACAAAAACAAAAAAGAAATAATCATTTAATAAGTATTTTATTTACGTTTTGTTTTATCTTTGTTTTAATATTATTTATTACCATTGTTCATTTTAAGGAAGTATATCCAAAAATAGATATATACAGTATGTCCGTTTCTTTAAAAGAAGAAAATAATGGAGAAGAGCTAGAGAAAAAGCTTACAGTAAACAATCAAAATATATATTACTATGGTATTGATGGTGTCTTTGTTTGTAACGGCGAGAATACCTGCGCTGAATTAAAACAAGCATTAGGATATAAGCAAATTGATTTAGAAAAATTAGAAAAATATTTAAATTCAGAATGGCAACTAAATCGTACAAATAAGGAAAGTTTATATGATGGAGGAACAAGTATATATCATACGGATGAATATTCGGTAATTCTTTGTAATACTCTTGAAGGAAATAAAGATGTGTATATCGGTAATTCATCTATGGTAGATGAATTAGATGGAATTTACTGTGGGCATAAGGCACGTAAATTTGAAACCTTTGCAAGAACTTATCAAATTTTACAAACAAAAATGATAGATGAAGAAACAATAGAACTTACTGTACAAAATGCATCAGGACTAACTGCAGTAATATCCCTTTCAAATACCTATGAATGGCTAGTCGGTAAATCTTATGAAATTACATTTTATACAATGGAAACTTTCGAAGATACTATAGAAAATATTTTTACACATTCAAATATTTATGGCATAAAAGAACTTGAAAACATAGAAGAAGGAAAAAACGAATCCATAATCGTAAATAAACAATTAACTAGTACAGCAGAATTAAATGAAATTGAAGGCGTGGTCATGACAATCGTTGACGGGACTTTAACAAATAAAGGCGCTACTATCTTAATTACCGATTATAGTGGAGAACGTTATACCTATGGACTTTGGTATCGTATAGACCAAAAAATAGATGGTAAATGGCAAGAAAGAGAGTACGTTGTAGATGATAATGTTGGTTGGAATATGCCTGCCTTTTATGTAGATAAAAATCATGAACTTATGATGGAAGAGGATTGGTCATGGCTTTATGGTGAGCTAGAAAAAGGAGAGTATCGTCTTGTAAAAAGTGCTTTTCTAGATGACTTGAAGCATAAATATTTTTCAGTAGAGTTTGAAATAAAATAATTCTTGTACAGCGTAATTTTTATTGAAAAATGGCAAAAAATTACTCCGTAGAGTATTTTTTTTAGCTTTAATAAAACTTTTTATAGTATAATTATAAGCATAAAAGAAAAAAATTAAAATATTTTAATAATTTTGAGGTGAAGAAAAAATGAATAATCAAGAAATTTTAAATAAAATAAAAAAATTGTCAATAGAAGAACAGAGAAACATACCGTACGAAGATTTAGAATCTATTGTAAATCAATTGTCAGCCGATGAAATTATAGAATTGAGCAATATTATTGGCTATCCGGTTTTCACAAGAATGTGTATGGGCTCTCTTCGTCATAAATTTGTTTTACTACAAGATGGGGCAGCTGCTATTATAGTAAATAAAGAAGGACAAATCCTTTTACAGAGTAGAGCAGATAGAGACAAATGGGGACTTCCTGGAGGATGTCAAGAACTTGGAGAAACCATGGAAGAAACAATTATCCGAGAAATAAAAGAGGAAACAAATCTTAACGTCTCAGAAAATGATTTAAAATTAATCGCGTTCGTTTCTGGTTCAAGTAGAAGAAACAATTATCCAAATGGTGATGTAGTTATAAATAATACTGCATTATACTATGTTTCTAACTATAGTGGTGAATTAAAATGGGATAAGGAATCAAAAGACATGAAATTTTTTAACCTAGATAATCTTCCTAAAAATCAAAATGATCCCGATTTGATAGAGAGATATGTACGAATAAGAAAGAAAGATTCCCATGAGTAAATTATATATTATAACCGGACCAGCTGGAGTTGGAAAAAGCACAGTCTCTTATTCTCTTGCTAACTCATTAAAAAAATCCGTATTACTAGAAGGAGATGATATTTATCATCAAGTAATAGGTGGATATGTTCCTGCTTGGAAAGAACAAAATCACTTAGATGTTTTTTGGAAAGTTTGCATAAAAACAATCGAAATATACTTAGAAACTGGATATGACGTTATTTTTAATTATATTATTATGAAAGAAAAATTTTACGAATTGCAAAAAATATTTAAAAATTTCGAAACAAAATTTATTGTCTTATTGGTAAACGAAGAAACTATCTTAAAACGAGATCAAGAAAGACCTGAAGATTGTCAAATGAAAGAAAGATGTATAATTTTGTTAAATAAATTTGTCGCAGAAAATTATCCATCAAATTATATTCTTTATACAGACCAGCTATCCATTCAAGATGTAACAAAACAAATTATTTCAGAAAAACGTTTTTCTATAAAAGAAAAATAAGGATATCATTTTTAAGGATATCATTTTTAGATATTCTTGTTTTTATATTCTTCTTTTAAAATTAATTCAATTTCTTCTGGAGATTCTTTGCATCCGTTATTTAGCCATTTTTTAATAATCGCGTTTAATCCAGCTTTAAAAAATTCCATGTGATAATCAATAAATTGATCATTAAAAAAATTTTTAGCTAAATTATTATCATATTCTCGAACAATAAAGTTCTGATCTTTATTTAATTTAAAATAGGTTCGATAAAAAATTTGATTTTCTTTAATATGCTTAAAAAGTTTTAAAAAATTATTGGAATTATATTTGTTCATTCTTTCATCTTGATAAAGTGAAAAAACTTCATGTTCTAATTCTTCAGCAACTTTGTCAGCTAAATCGTAAACGTCTAGATAATTTGCATAAAAAGTAGAACGGTTAATGTTTGCTTTCTCACAAATCTCTGTGACAGAAATTTTATTTAATTCTTTTTCTTGAAGTAACTGTACAAAAATTTTTTCAATTTTTTTCTTTGATTCTTTTTTTCTTTTATTATTTGGTGTATTCATACTACCTCCATTAATCCAACAAATGTTGTTAAATTGATGATTGTTTCTTTTCTTGAAAAAAATTATACTAAAAATGAATGAAACAAACAAGTGTTGTTTTAGGAAGGAGAGAGAGTATGTCTAAAATTGTTGATGCGAACAAAAAAATTGAAAAAGCTGTCGTAGGTGGCTATAAAAAAATCGAAGATACTGTAGTAAATGGGTATCAAAAGATCGAAGATACAGTAGTTGGTGGTTACGAAAAAATTGAAAACAAATTCGTAGATACTTTTTTAAGAAAAGATGATGAAACCATTGAAGAAGCTAAAGAAAGATTAAATAAAGAACAAGAAGAACGTAAAAAAAATAAATAAAAGGAGTGTGTATAATCTGAAAAAAAGTTCAAGGTTTTCATTTCTATGTGTACCTTGAACGTAGAGAAAGGAATGAAACTTGTTATGAAAAAAGAAACATTATTAGAAATTGTATTAGGAACAATAGGTGGACTAATATTTGCCGTTGGAATGTGCATGTGTCTAATTCCAGAATGGGATTTATTTAATGCGGGAGTAGTAGTTGCTATAGTAGGATTCATTGTTTTACTATGTATTATTCCTGTTTATCGGAAAAATCATCCAAAGAAACCTCACGGACCTATTAACTTGGGCATTGTCTTTGCTTGGGTAATAGGAGTCATTGGAGCTTTAATCATGGGCTTTGGAATGAGTAGAACAATGATTGAAAACACAAGTGGTAGTGACATGTTAATCGGAATAATAATTGGAGTAGTAGGACTTCTAATATGTGTTTTAGATTATCCAGTTTATTCTTATTTAAAACACAATAAAGAAGAAAAATAATTAGGGAAGAAAATCTTCCTTCTTTTTGTTTTTTATAAAAAATCAATTTTTATTCAAGGAATAAATGAAATATGATAAAATCAATAAAAGAAAAAAAGATATAATTTATTTTTGGCGGTGAAAGAATGAAAAAAGTATGGAAAAAAGTTTTTGAACCAAATAAGTATATTGGTTTTCTTCTTGTAAATTTAAGTATTGTTTTGCTAATTTATGTATTTGCTTGTCATTTAGAAGAAACATGGTTAGCCTATGTATCTTATGTTTTATCTACATATGCTTTGATTGTTTTTTGCCTCTGGTTTTACAAAGCATGCAGTTTTAGCAACCAAATTATTAAAGAAAATAGTAAGCTTTATAAATGGTATCATCAAAAAGAAAATACCTTCACGAAATTATTTTTACTTTTTTCTTTAATGGTAAATTTTATCTATGGAATATTTCGTTTAGGTACTGGCATTTACTATCATTCTGAATGGTTTATTACTTTTGCAGTATATTATTTATTTTTCATGAAAGCTTCATTAATTTTAAGTGTTAAAAAAGAAGATTTTGGTAAAAATTTAGAAAAAGAATATCAAAAATTAAAAGCAACCGGAGTCACTTTATTATTTTTAAATATTGTTCTATCAGGAATCATTATTTTAATGATTCATCAAAAAGAAATAATTTCTTATCCCGGATATTTAATCTATATTGTAGCTATATATGATTTCTATTTGATTATTACAGCTTTTATAAATGTTTTTAAATATCGTCATCAAACAAGTCCAATTTTATCAGCAAGCAAATTTATTAATTTAACCGTGGCCATGATATCCATGCTTTCTTTAGAAGTTGCAATGATTTATCAATTTGGCGATAGTGATGAAACATTTCGTTTAACCATGGTTGCGTGTACCGGTTTTGCCATAGTAATTATTAACTCTATCATGGCAATTTATATGATTGTAAAAGCAAAGAAAAATATAAAAAAGCTGAAAGTATGATTTTTTGGGGATTTACAAGAGTCAAATGAATTCATGAATTGGTATATTCAAAATTATAAAAATATTCAGAAATTAAATAAAAAATTAAGTACAAAGCGTACAAGTGAAAAAATTTATACAAAATGAAAAAAATCAAAAAAATACTAGACTTTTTGGCCTAGTATTTTTCATATATAATAAATTATTTATTTTTCTCATTTTTTGAAATATAAAGTATCAGTAATATCATACCAATTAAATTAATTCCGACTGATAAACCTAGTAATAATCCTGAACTAAATTCATCAAATGGTGTTGTTTCACTACCACAAAAGAAAGCATAGGCTAAATACAGTATATTTCCTAATACTATCATTAATATTCCGATTTTTCCATTATTCATAAATGCACCTTACTTTCAAAAAATCATGCATATAATCTAATAACTTGATATTGATAATTATCTTCATTATCAACATATCCGATGTCAATTCCTTTGCCATTATTAACTGTTTTACCAGAAGAAGCCGAATTGTTTGCTTCAGTTAGCAACTCATTTATTTCTTCAGTTGTAATATCTGGATTATTTGCTTTAATTAAATAATGTAAATATTCATTCGCATTGGCTTCATATTCACTATTTTTTTCAACATATAATACCATATAATCGACAATATCAGTACTTAAATCACCAGTATAATCTATTGGATAAACAATTAAATATATCCCTGTTATTAATCCATACCAATATGAATTTTCATCTGTTGTCAAATAATCAACAGAGGCGGGATTTAATGAACTGTTATCAACGATTTGAGTGTTGAACTTTGCGACTAATACCTCGGCTGTCTCCTTCTCAACATTGCCAAATTCTTGAATTTGTTCTTGCTGTTTTTCTTCTTCTACATTTTCATTACCACAACCAGTTGCTCCAAATAACATAACTCCACACAACAAAATTAATAATAATTTTTTCATTCTCATTCCTCCAACTCATCAAATTACTATTTACTATTTAAATAATTATATCATGTATAATGTAGCTAGTAAATTGATGAAGTTGCAAATCATTGATTTTTTAATATAATATTTTTTTACTCATAACAAACCTTTTTTCTAATATTTATTTCCAGAAATTGTTAATTAGCATAGAAAGTTCTTTTGGATTTTCTTCATTTACAATATGACCAGTATT
>CALVXT010000012.1 GCA_944371545.1 uncultured Bacilli bacterium
TTGTCTATGTTGCCAATCTCACTTAAAATGATAGCACCTAAGGTATAAGAAATACCTGGAATAGTTAAAATGACAGAGTTTAATTCATCCATGATTTCTTTGATTTTTAAATCAATTTCCTTAATTTGACTATCAAGTAATTCAATTTGTTTTAGAGAATGTTTGATTTGAATTGGAAGTGAGGAGTTGTTGACACCAATAGAAGATTTCGCTAGTTCTTTTAATTTTTGAGCTTTGTCAAAGGAAAAATGACCTTTAGAAGCTGTAGATAAAAGATTAGCAATGGCATCAATACGTGTAGAAGCGATGTCTTTTGGACTAGGAAATTTAGAAAGTAAAGCATAGCAACTTTTTAAATGAATAGAATTAAAAACTAAATTTAATTCTGGAAAAAGTTGATCAACAAAAGAAACTAAACGAACTTTTAATTTAGTACGATATTTAAGAACATCATCTCTATGTCTACATAAACTTCTGAGTTCCAAGATTTTAATATCTTTAGAGACAAAAGGAGTATAATGTTTTAACATAAGAGATTGAATAATTAAATATGTATCAATTTTATCCGTTTTAGTTTTTCTAATATTACTATTTCTAAGAGCATCGGTTTGAATAGGATTAATTATTCCAATATTAAAACCTTTGTTATGAAGAAATTGAATCAGATTTTCTCCATAGTGGCCAGTAGATTCCATACCTACTAAGCAATCAGAAATATCAATATTTTTCTCTTTCAGTTTGTCCATAAAGAAGTTAAAACCATTAATAGAGTTTTTAACTAAAAAAGCTTCTTGAATTACTTCGCCGTTTGAATTTGCAATAGATGCATAATGATTTTCTTTGGCTATATCCAAACCAATATAGTACATAAAATCAACTCCAATCTTAAAATGAAATTTTTGACAACTGTGTTCCACGTAGTTTTATTTCTTGTAACCTTGTTGGAGATAAAAAGTCTAAGCCTTATCCAACTTATAACCAATTAAAAATAAAACTGTGGCATTAGTCTCTACTAGAATAGTCAAAGCTATAAGGTGAGTCAGAAAAGTCCACAGTGTCGGAACATATTATATCAAAAATCTAAAAATATAAAAGAAAGGATATAATACATTCAGTTCTTTTAAATAAGAACTGATTATATTATACAAGGTGATGAAGGGTGAATGATGCAATATTTTCTCAATTAGATTTTGGTCCATTGGATGAGTTTTTAAAAGAGGATAATATTACCGATATTTCTTATAGTAATGGTGGACAAGTTTGGTTAAAGTCCTTGGATAAAGGTGTTTATCAAGCAAATCGCCCTGAAATTAATAATGCTTTGATGGAAAAATTGGCCTTTCAATGTGCAAATGTTATGGGTAAAACATTTAATATGGCTCATCCTTTCTTGGATGCTGAAAGTGCTGAACTTCGTTTAAACTTTATTCATGAATCTATTGCTACTAATGGAATAGCTTGTGTTATTCGTAAAACACCAGCAAAAATTCGTTTGAATCGTGAAAAGTTATTAAATGAAAAATATGTATCTGCAGATTTACTTGATTTTTTGTTAAAATGTGTTGAGGGCCACGCGAATATTATTGTAAGTGGAGAAACTGGTTCTGGTAAAACGGAGCTTGTTAAGTATTTGGCTTCTCATACTAAGGAGAACGAAAAAATTATTACTATTGAGGATACTTTAGAGTTGCATTTGGATCGTATTTTTCCTCATCGAGATATTGTTGCTATGAAAACAAATAATATTGCGAGCTATTCAGATGTTTTGGTTACTTGTATGCGACAGAACCCAATTTGGATATTATTATCTGAGGTTCGTAGTGCGGAAGCTGTAATGGCTGTTCGTAACTCGATTTCTTCTGGACACCATATTTTGTCAACAATTCACTCTGATAAAGCTAGCTTGATTCCAATGCGTATGTTTGCACTTATTGAAAGTAATATTGATGTGGAACAATTTGTTACGACGATTCACCGTTATGTTCAAATAGGGATTTATGTCAAAGGATATATGAGTAAAGAATTAGGAAGATTTCAACGTGAAATTATGGAAGTTTGTGAATTTTATGTTGATGATAATAATAAACCACAAGTTAATACCATTTATAAAAAAACATTAACTGGTGAGATTACGATGAATAATCCAACAAAGTACTTGCGTGATTATCTAGGAATTAGTGGAATTGTTTTAGATGAAGATATTTTTCATTTAGATGGAAATGGTACTTCGCCAAGAAATGATGCAGCAATTGAAACTTTATAAAAGAAAGAAGGAGTTATAAATGCTTGAATTAATAATATGGATTGGTTTAGCTGTTTTCGCTTTAACTTATCGATTTAATAATGGAGAAAATGTTTATAAGTTCTTTGTTACTCAAGCAGCTAGTGTGTATGATAGGTATGCACCTTATAGTTTTAAAGAGGTTCGCGCAAAAACAAAGGAACTTGGTCAAGAATATACACCTAAGCAATATATGACTCAAGTTGTGGTATTTGCTGTGGTTGCTTTTGGTATTACTTATTTGTATTTCTATAATATTATTATTTCAATTATTTATGCTTTAATTGCTGTTGGATTTATTCCTTATCTTGCTTATTTACGTTGTCAAAAAGTATATAGTGAATTTATTTTTGAACAGATACAAATTTATACTACGAATGTTATCATGGAATTTAATACAACTCAGAGTTTTGTTAAGTCTTTAGAAGGAGTTCGTGATTCTGGTATTTTAGAAGATCCTGTTCTAGGAGATGTTCGAACAATGATTGATATGTCTTATCAGAATGGTACAATAGATGAATCCATTGAATTTTTCAATGCTAAATATCCTTATTATATGGTTAAAAATATGAACCAACTCTTTTTACAAATTACTAAAGAAGGAGCAAAAGATTCTGGTCAAGCTTTAGAAAATATGTCCATGGATATTGATGCTTTGGTAGAAGGCGTTTATCGAGATCAAATTGATCGAAAAGAATTTCATCGAAGATTTGTTACTTTTGGTTTAGCTTTGTTTTTACTTGTTATGGCTATGCAATTTTTGCTAGGTACAGATTCTTATATTGAACTGTTGGATATGTGGTATGTTCAGTTAGTCCTTCACGCGATTATAATCATTAATAGTTTTTTCCTTATTAGTGGAGAAAAATTCTATTATGAAGATGTGGGGGTGGAATAATGTATTGGGAAGTTTTTGCTTTAGCTGGTATTTTACTTTTCTTGCTTAATTATACAGGTAAGATTAGTGCGAATCGTTTTGTTTCTGATAATGAGGTGTATTTTCGAAAATTAAAAGAAAGCGATTGGGATTTTTATGTTAAAGCTAAATATGGTGATACTCAAAACCCAGATTTTCTTTTTAATAAAAGAATTAAAAATGGTTTAATTACAATTTTCGTAGTTCTTTGTTTTTTGATTTCTAATTTATCTTATATTACAGTTTTATTTAGTTTGTTAGCTGGCTATTTTGTATTTAAAATGGATTATTCCAATATAAAAAAATATTATAAAAGACATTTAAATGAAATTGATGCAATGTTACCTCATTATTTGAAAAGTTTGGAAATTTTAATTCAACATTACACTGTTCCAGTTGCATTAGGTAAATCTATTAATGATGCACCACCTATTTTTAAAGAAGGTTTGCAAGAATTGATTAATCAGATTAATGAAGGTGATGATACCATTCAACCGTATATGCAATTTGCTAAAACTTATCCAGTTCGAGATTCTATGCGAATGATGCGTCTTTTGTATCGTTTGTCTTTAGGTAGACAGGAGCATAAGCAAGAGCAGTTGTTAACGTTTTCTAGAACTATTTCTAATTTACAACAAAAAGCTCGTGAACTTAAATATAAACAACGCTTGGAAAAAATGGAAAGTAAAACAATGAAAATGCTTATTACAACTGGTTTGGGAGTAATGGTATTGTTAATTTTTGCAGTTTTGATGTTAATGAACATGTAATTCGTTGATATTTTAGAAAAAAAAAGTTATAATAATATACAGAGTAGGAGGAGGTTTTTATTATATGAAAGAAGCAACAGGTGAATTAAATATGACAGTTGTAACTGTAGTTGCAATTGCTGCAGTAGCCGCATTCTTCTATGCCTTTATTTGGCCTAGTATCCAAAGTAGTATTATAGCAAGTACGAACTGTGCATCTGCTCAATGTGATTCTAGTAGTTGTACAGAGACAGGTGGTTCAACAAAGTGTACAGCTTGTTATTATGGTGAAAATTTTGAAGAAGGTCCAATCACTTGTACATTCCAAAATGGCGGAGGAGAATAAGAAATGAAAGAAGCTACAGGAGAATTAAATGCTACTGTCTTTGTGGTTATAGCTGTAGCTTCTCTTGTAGCTTTTTTCTATACGACTATTTGGCCCGCGATTAAAGGAAATTTAAATGAAAATACAGCTTGTAGTCGTGCGATTTGCGCGAATGAACCAAATTCTGATGGCAGAACGGTAAACTGTTATGTTATGGAAAATGGTCAAAGATCAGAGGAATTTTCCTGTGTATGGAAAGGCTAGTAGGAGGGATAGAGAAGGATGAGAGAAGCCATAGGTGGAACTTGGCTATTTCAAATAGTCATTGTATTTATTCTATTATTTACTGGTTTTATGTGTCTTACTATTAACCGTTCTAAGGCCTTTAATGTCAAAGATCAAATTATTCAAACTATTCAAAATTATAATGGAATTGATCTAAATAGTGAGTATGAAGAAGGGGATACGGGAGCTTTTGCTGAGATTGTTGACTATATTCAAGAGAATTCTTATCGAACAAGCGGCAATGTTCCTGCTAATGAACTTGTAAATGGTGAACAAGTTTCTTATGTTTGTTATAATCGTGATGGACATCAATCTTCTAGTAATCCAGTTTTTTGTATTGCTAAGATCAATGTGGATAATGAAGCATGTGCAGCCGGAAGTACTTGTTTTAATGAGCTTCCTGACATGAGTTATTATCGTGTAGTTGTATTTTTTCAATTAGATTTACCTATATTTAAAGAATTGTTTAATTTTAGAGTTGTTGGTGATACGAAAACAATGTATGGAGGTCCACGATGAGACAAGCGATAGGATCGACCTGGGTTTTGCAATTAGTTATTATTTTTATGTTAATTTTTGTAGCATTTTTGGCTTTGAGTATTAATTATACAAAAGCCTTTCGTGTAAAAAATGAATTAGTAACTATGATTGAAAAATATGAAGGGGTCAGTGAAGGTGAAGACGGATCTGTTGAGTTATTGAATAATTATTTGCTATATAATAATTATTCATCAATGGGTAGATGTGAAGCAGGAGATTATGGTGTTCAAAATTTGCATGAACCTATTTTAGAACCGGTTAATACAAATGAACGATATTTTTATTGCGTAAGAAAAGTTGATGCTTCTACAGGAGCTTTAGCAGACCGCGCAAAATACCGTGTACGTATTTTCTTTAAATTTAGTTTGCCTGTATTAGGAGATTTATTTACTTTTTCTGTTGAAGGTACATCTATTGCTATTACCAATTCTTTAGCGGACATAGAAGTGGCAGAATAGAAAGGAATTTTACTATGAATGTAAAAATTGTAAACAAGTATGCAAGTTTATTAGCTGATTTGGATATTGATTTTATTAAAAGTATTGAAGGAGAATTTACTTCAGAAGAAATTATTATGCAATTTTCTAATTTCTTCTTTAATAAAATGATTCTAGATATAACCGCTATAAAAAATTATGAGGATATTACAAAAATTCAAGAACTGTCTGTAAATATGGATATGAGTAAAGTTATTTTACTTCTTGATGATTCGGAAGTGGTAAATAGTCCTAGATATTTGTCACAGTTGGTTTCAATGGGAATTTATAATTTTACTCGTAACGTTGATGCAATTAAGTTTTTAATTGATAATCCAAATTCATATAAAGATGTTGCTCAGTATCACCAACTTAATAATGTCATGGTTACAGATGAAACGAAAGCTTCTAATGAAGAAAGTGGGAAAAGTGGAGGTCCTACTATTATTTATGAACAACGAGAACTTAGAGTTATCGGTGTAAAAAACGTTACGGAACATGCTGGAAGTACTACTTTAACCTATTTATTGAAAAAGCAATTAGAAAAGAAATATAAGGTTGTTGCTGTTGAAGTTGATGATAATGATTTTGTTTTCTTTAATGATAAATCTTTAAAGCATACGAATCATTTGGAACTTCAAAATTTTATTGCAAGTAATTATCAGTTAGATGTAATTTTAGTTGATTTAAATGATAAAGGTGCAGAGTCCTCATGTACAGAGGTTTTGTATTTGATTGAACCTGGATTAATAAAACTAAATAAATTAATTCGAAAGGATCGAAATATTTTTGAAAAATTAAAAGGAAAAAAGATTATTTTAAATCGAAGCGTTTTAAATAATTCTGATATTGCTGATTTTGAATATGAGTCTCGAAGTAAAGTTTATTATAATATTCCTTATTTGGATGATAAACTTGAAAATAATCATGTATTAAATGAGTTATTAATTAAAATGGGTTTTTCAAGACTTGATGTTGAAAATTCAGAAAAAGGCGGGAAATTATTTAGTATTTTTAAATAGAGCTATATCGGTTGTGATATAGTTTTTTTGTCATTTGCAAAAGATATTTGTGTGTGTTATAGTAATAAAGATACATTTGAACTTCAGGTGATCCCCTTTCAAAGTATAAGAAGGGCGGTGGTATTATGCGTGAAAATGAAAAACATTTATATCGTGTAATATACCAATTATTAGTAGTAATATTTATATTATTACTTATTATAATGTTTAAATAAAAAAGCACCTGATTAAGTTTGTAACTTAAATCGGGTGCATCCCATAAAAATTCAGAAGCATCTGATTAAAGTTCAGATGTATCCATTAAAATTATAATCAAATTTCTTTGATATATACATTTTAGCAAAATTTTTTTTTGCTTTCAAGATTCATAGACTTTATTTGTACAATTTGTTAAAATATACATGATGAGGTGGTGGTACTATGGATAATTTTGATGAAGAAGAAATTTCTAATGAAGAAGAAACTCCAGAAGTACCTGAAGAGCAAATAAATAATGCTCAGGAAGACTTAGCTCAAGAATTTGAAACTGAATTAGATACAGTTGGAAAACAAGCAAAATTGATAGCTCGTAAGAAGACTATTGATCTTTTGCTAAAAAAATATAAAATAGTTTTTCTAGTTGTTGCTGGTATTGCAGTAGCAGCTGCTCTTATTATACTTGCTGTTGTTGTTGGATCTGGTGTTCCAGAGTATGAATATGTTGAAGCTAGTTGTAGTCAAGTTACAGTTACTTATGATCCATATGGTCCTGAAGACGAAAGTACGACTACTATGGATTTAGAAGAATATGTAAAGCGAGCAGTTTATGCTTATACGACTGATTTAGAAGATACAGATGTAAACTTTCATTTATATGTATCTTTATCTATAGCGCTTCGAACAGAAGCTTTATCAAATAATTGTCAGGTTACTTATCGTGATAAAGATTTGCAAGCTTCATATACTGAAAATTTGAATATTGAAGATGCATTAGAATATTCTAGTGGTTTAGTTATTGTAGATCAAGAAGATAATTTTATAAGTTCACATGTATCTGATTTTTGCTGGCAAGAGAGTCAAGAGGATCGTTATAATTTATTTCAAAATAATTTAGCTGTACCGATATCTTTTACGGATCAATATCTTAATAATGAAATTTACCGTGAGTGTCCTTGTAATAATCCAACCGGTGATCCGTTTGATGATGAAGATGATGACTATGATGTTTGTTGGATTACTTGGGATACAGATGATGATGGAGAAGATGATGAGAGTGAATGGCTACATCAAGATGACACATCAGGTTATAGTGTTTATGGAGCTTTATATTTACTTAGAATTCATGGTTATTCTTATCGTGGAATGCTAGAATATTTTTTTGGTGAAGATATTTATATAAAAACAACTAACGAAACTAATCGAGAACAAACAGAAATTCCAGATCAATCTACGAATTGCTCAAGTTTTAGTATTACAAATACAACTTTATCAGAAAGTGAATTTGTAAATAGACTTGAATCATATAATTATAGAAGTAGTGATTCTAGCAATCAAGCTGCTTGGGCTTTATTTGTGGAAAATGCTTCTAAAATATACAATATGGGTGTTGATAATAATGTGAATCCTGAGTTGATAGTTGTTCGAGCTATGGTTGAAGGTTTTTCACCTGGAATAGGAAAGCATAATTATTTTGGAATTAACTGTACAAATGGTCATCCAGAAAATTGTTCGGTTTACAGTTCTTTTGATGAAGGAATAATGGGATTTATTAAAGTAATACAAAGATATAGTTCATTTACAGATTTAATGCAAAGATATGCATATTTAGGAGATTATTGGTTTAATCCAGGAGATTCGGCAAATGGTGGTTGTTATTATGCTGAATATATATATCCGGAAGGATTGGACGATTATGTTGCTGCGGCATGTTCAGATGCTTATCTGGGATGTAGTGGCTCAAGTTGTATGCCGACAAGGCAACAAGATCATGATGCGTATGCAAATTTTCAAGGAAAAAATATGTTAGATACTCGTTATGATGTGTTTGGAATTTCATCAGATTCATGTTCAAATAATACTTTGAATTATGGCAATTGTTCTTTATATGATCAAGGAGATTCGAGATGGAGTAACTTTAATCTAGGATTCGGAAGTACAACTATTGGATCACATGGATGTGCTGTGACATCTTTAGCTATTGCTTTATCCTGTACAGGTCAAGTTCCAGATATAAATAATTTTTCACCAGCGGTTTTAAATGAAGCTTTAAAAGTCAATAATGGGTTTGATGGAGATTTAGTTTATTGGAATAATTTAGCACTTCGAGAGTTTGTGCCAACATTTACTATGAGTGGTGACTATTCCATATCTATCAATGCTTCTTCAGAAGAAAAGATTGAAATATTAAAAACTGTTTTTGAAGAATCCAATCGGATTGGAATTATTCATATTAAAAATTCTGAACATTATTCACATTATGTGGTTTTAGAATCTATAAATGAGGAAAATAATACGGTTAATACTTTAGATCCTGCTGGAGGAAAAACTCAAATTTATTCTATTAATGATATTGACGGATTGCGTTATTATACCTATTAGTGAAGAGGTGATAAAATGGAGAAAACAAATACAATGAAAATTGTTCTTGCTTTTGCTGTTATATGTATACTTTATATGTTTATTGTATTTCTCTTTAATTTCTTTAAGGAAGAAGAGTTTAGTGGCTATATTATTAACTCTAATTTAGGAGGCTTTTATTGCCAAAATACTGATTGTGAATGGGTAGGAATAGAAGATATAAATTCTTCTTCAACGAGCTTTGAAATTTATCAAAGAAATAAAAGCTTGGGAATTTATCAGTTGGAATACGCTTCTAAATGGAATTTTTATCAGCAAAATGAATGGCAAGGTATTTATGGGGATTTTTTAGCTATTTCTAATAGTTTAAAATATGAGGTTTTGCCTTATCAAATAGAAAATTTAACTGATGAAGATTATAACAGTATACGTGAATTAATTGAAGACTTTTCATCCTCTTCTACGTCCTTAAACAATGATTTTGCTTATGTTTTAGATTTGGATCAAAATGGAGTTCAAGATCGAATCTTAGCTGTTTCAAATCAAACAGAGGAAGAAACAGGAAGTGAATATTTTTCTTCATTAATTGTTAATTTAAATGGGAAGATTCACGTGATATATGAAGAAAATACTTTGAAAAGTAATGGTTTTAGTCTGCCTTATTATAGTTTTATGGAGGCTATTAAAATAGGAGAAGAAGTTAAAATGATTTTGAATAAGAGTTATTTTAATAACGCTGGAAGTCCATCTACTATCTTATTAAGTGTTTCGCATAATGAAATTCTTGAAGAAGCGGTAGGTCAATAAAAATAACTTTTTCATTTTAATGAAAATAGTGTATAATATAAGTTAAATGGAGGAAATTATATGAAGTTTCGTGTATCATCAAAGGATTTTATAATTTTTTTAATATTTTGTGTTTTTTTGTTATATCTATGTGCTATAGCAGTCTTAAATTTTTCATCTTTTGCTGATGATGGATCGTTTTATGGGTTAAATCCTTTTCCAGCATTTACGGGGGATTATTTGCTTTTAACCTTGTTTATGTTCGTTGTTGCTTTGATTATTATTTTTTCAAGCGTTTCTTCTTATATTTTTGATCGCGATAAAAGTGCTAAGAAAATTTTAAATATTGGTGAAAAGGAAGAAAAAGGTTATTCTAGATGGGCTAAAGAAAAAGAAATTAAGGAAGCTAAGGATGTTAAACATGTAAGGGCTATTGATCAACATGTGGATGGCGCTGGGGCTCCACTTATTAATAATGGTACAGATATTTGGGTAGATGATGGAGAATATCATACTATGATTATTGGTTCAACTGGTTCTGGTAAAACTGCATGTATTGTTAAACCAATGGTAAACCTTTTAGCTAAAAAAGGGGAAAGTATGATCATTAATGACCCTAAAGGAGAATTATATAAGTATTGTGGAGATTATTTGAAAGAACAAGGTTATAATATTGTTGTTTTAAATTTTCGAGAACCAGATCAAGGAAATGCTTGGAATCCTTTAACAATGCCTTATTATTATTTTAAAAATGGTAATGTGGATAAGGCTACTGAGTTATTAGAGGATATAGCTAATAATATTTTGGTAGATCCTAAGAATAAGGATTCTGCTTTCTGGGAGAAGTCTGGTGCTGATTATTTTTCTGCATTGGCAATTGGATTGTTCCGAGATGGTAAAGAAAATGAGATTAACTTAAATTCTATAAATTTGATGAGTACAGTTGGAGAAGAAAGATTGGGTGCGAAGACTTATGCTCAAGAATATTTTGGATTGAAAGGTGAATCTTCACCTGAGTATATTTTTGGTTCCACTACTTTTAATGCTCCAGCAGATACTAAGGGAGGTATTTTGTCTACATTTAGACAAAAGATCCGTATTTTTGCTTCTCGTGAAAAATTGTCTGAAATGCTTTCTTATAGTGATTTTGATATGCGAAGTATCGGTGAGAGAAAAACAGCAGTTTTTTTAATTATTCATGATGAAAAAACAACATATCATAGTTTGCTAACTGTATTTTTAAAACAATGTTATGAAACTTTGATTGAAGTAGCTCAGTCTAATGGGGGAAAGTTAACTTACCGAACAAACTTTATTCTGGATGAATTTGCTAATATGCCACCTTTATCTGATGTTGATTCTATGGTTTCAGCAGCTCGAAGTAGAGATATTCGTTTTACTTTTATTATTCAGAACTTTTCTCAATTAAATGACGTTTATGGTAAAGAAGTTGCTGAGACATTGAAAGGTAACTGTGGAAATTTAATTTATTTAATTAGTACTGAAATGGCAGCATTAGAAGAAATTAGTAAAATGTGTGGCGAGGTAAAGAGTAAAGAAAAAGATAAAACTGCTTCTACGCCATTAGTTACAGTTACCGATTTACAAAAAATGAAATTATTTCAAGCAATTATTAAAAGATTGCGAATGAATCCATTTAAAACTCAATATGAACCTGATTTTAAAATTAACTGGGGAATTGAACGTAAAGAATTAGCTTTTCCTTCTAGAGAAAGTCGTCCCGTTGCAACATTTGATTTAAAAACTTATGTTTCAGAAGAGAAAAGAAAACAGATGGCTAATAATGCCCAGAATGGTATGCCAAATATAGGAGGATTTAATCCATTTATGCCTTCTTCAATGCCATCCAATCCTTTTATGGGGAATCCTTCTTCAAACCCATTTATGGGCGGGAATGCTTTAGGAAATTCAGGAGGAATGTTTTCTTCTCCTGCTCAAAAGCCTATATCTAGTTTAACTAATGATGAGATTGATCAGATGATTGCTGATATTGATAAAAAGTTAAAAGAATTGGATGAAGAAGAAGCAAGAGAAAAGGAAAAATTGGCCAAACAAAATCAAATTGAGTTACCTAAATTAGAGACTCCTAAGCCAAGTGAATCTATTGAAAAAAATCTAGAAATGCCAATGCCTAAAATTGAGGAAAAACCAAAGATTAATGTTGATGCAGATTCAATTGTTATGGATGATAATATAATTACTGATGATGAATTTTTTGATGATTTCTTTCACGATGACGAATAATTTGCCGGGTTTTTGGTTGAAAATAAAATCTAAGTTCATGAATAAATTTGTGCTATAAAAAAAGAGAGAATAGATGGTTGTAGTGGTGCAAAGTTTTTACAAACTGAAGTGATGGCAACAATAGTAATATTAGCAGTAATGGGTATATCGAATAAATGGTTCTTAGTAAAAATTTTTTCTTAGAAAAAACTAGTCATATATTATATGCGAAGTTAAAAATTATGCATACTTTATCATAGGTGATAGTTATGAAAAGAATAAGAGTAAATGATTATAATAAAAGCATGGGGACGCTTTTTGATCTTTCTAGTCCAGAAACCTTTCTTTTTGAGCATCATCCTGACGCGGTTAATTTTCCATATCAAAAGTTCATGCTATACTATGATCAATACTTAAAAAAAGACACTCCTTATTTCTTTATTTGTTCGCAAGGACTACATAGTCAAAAAGTAGTTAGTATGCTTGAATATTTTGGTTATAACGTTACACAAGTTTTAAAATAAGTGTAAAAAGTTAAAAAATTGTCTAAGAAAGTGAATAGACAATTTTTTGCTATGGTATTTTAGTTTACATAAATCTAGCCTTTATTAATGCGAAAAAGTTAAAAAACAAGTATAATAGATTTAGGAAGTGATACTATGGAGTATATAATTATTGGATTATTAATTTTATTAATTTTTTTGATTGTATTTTTACTTATTAAATTAAATAAGAATACGCAAAATGATTTGGTTGTAACGGAAAAACTTGGAAATTTTCAAAATTCTTTAACTAAAGAAATAGGAGATTTTAAGTATGAGTTTTCTAATAATTTAAAGAAAGATTTTGATTCTTTAAATGATCGTATGGAACAAAGACTTATTTTAATTAATGAAAAAGTAAATACTAGATTAGATGAAAATTTTGAAAAAACAAATAAAACTTTTACAAATGTTTTAGAGAGGCTTTCTAAAATTGATGAAGCACAAAAGAAAATCGATAGTTTATCGACAGAGATTGTTTCTTTACAAAGCGTTTTAACTGATAAAAAAACAAGAGGAATTTTTGGAGAAGTCAATTTAAATTATATTTTGACCAGTGTTTTTGGAGAGAAAAATGATCGGATTTATGAGATTCAATATAAACTTCCAAATGGATATATTGCCGATTCTATTTTGCACGCACCTGAACCATTAGGAAATGTTTGTATTGATTCAAAATTTCCGTTAGAAAATTATGAAAAAATGACAAATAAAAGCTTATCTAAAGAAGAACGAGATATGGCTACGAAATTATTTAAGATGGATGTAAAAAAACATATCGAAGCAATTAGTAGTAAATATATTATAGCGGGAGTTACAGCTGATCAAGCGATTTTATTTTTACCTGCTGAAGCGATATTTGCTGAAATCAACGCATATCATCCAGATTTGTTAAAAGAGGCTTATGCTAAACATGTATGGATTACTTCACCAACGACTTTAATGAGTACTTTAACTACGCTTGCTATGATCATTAAAAATATGGAAAGAGATAAATACGCTAAAGTTATTCAAGTAGAACTTAATAAACTTTCTGTTGAGTTTCAAAGATATAAAGAACGTTGGGATAAATTATCTAGAAGTATTGAAACTGTTAGTAATGATGTTAAAGCAATTAATACTACAACTGAGAAAATTACAAAACGTTTTGATTCAATTAATCAAGTGGAAATTCCAGAACTTTCTTATTCTGAAAAAGAAGATACTAAGAATTTGTAAAAATTTTGATGTGTTTGTTATCATCTATTGTTATGAAATTCAAATTAAGATATTGATAAATAATTAAAGTAGTAAAGTATGTAAGAAATTATTATATTTAGTGCTTTTTTTACAAAATAAGACAAAACCTATCAATTTCTCCTCTTGAAAAGAAAGAAAATAAAAGTAAAATAAATTCTCAAGAAACGGAGAATTTTTTTTATGAATACAAAACTATTAGAAAAACAAAACGAAAAATTTTATACAGCAAAATATGATCGTGCTTTTAAAGAAATTTTTTTAAATGAAAAAAATGAAAAACTTTTATTAGCTGTATTAAAAGAAAGTTTACATACCGAGGTCATGAAAGTTATTCAAAGAAATAT
>CALVXT010000013.1 GCA_944371545.1 uncultured Bacilli bacterium
TAAAATCATGAAAAAAAGTAACGGTTTATCCATTTTTTGAAACAAGGCTTTCATGCTACCACCTATAATAATCATACCATAAATTACTTAAATAAAAAATCTTCAAAGTTCATTTTACAAAAAAATTTGTAAAAACTAATTCTCTATCTTTTTTTAGTCAATTCAAATAATAGTATATAGTGCCATTATTTTATTTTCTAACTTCCAACACTTAATACAAATCAAAAAGCATAGCACTATAACGGATATTTTAAAATAAAACAATGTCAATTTTAAAAAAAAGCAATAAACTATAATAGATAGATTAGGAGGTAACTATTATGTATTATTACGGAAATAATGGGTACTATGGTGGAAACTATGGATACCAAACACCATGTTGCAACGTAGGTTACGCTGGATACACTACTGGTTACGGAGCAGGAGCTGCTATTTGGATCGTTTTATTCATATTACTAGTAATTATCATTGGTGCTGGTTGGACATGGAACAACAATAATAACTAGAAGGACTTTAAAAAGTTCTTCTTTTTTTTGAAAAAAATTAATTAAAAACTCATTATAAACATAGCTATATTTACACTTAAAAATAAATTCTTTCTATTTTTTAAAATATTTGCTATAATATTCCGTGTTTAGGGGTGAATTATGAAGTTACCAAATATAACCATTTTAGATGAAGTGGATAAAAGATTACGAGAAAAAAGTAAGGAAGTTTCTTTTCCGTTAAAAGAAACTGATAAAAAAATGATTCAAGATATGATTGATTATTTAACGCTTAGTCAAATTGATGAAGAACGAGAAAAATATGATTTGCGAGCTGGCATGGGATTATCAGCAGTTCAAATTGGAGTTTTAAAACGGATTTTTGTTATTGTGGAAGAAGTAGAAAAAGAAAAATTCAAAAATTATATTGTAATCAATCCTAAAATTCTTTCATATAGCGAAGAACAAATTTATGTTGGCGAAGGCGAAGGTTGCTTAAGTATTAATCGTGAAGTAGAAGGCATTGTTCCAAGACATGCCAGAATCACTGTTGAAGCATATGATATGGATGGAAAAAAATACACGATTCGAGTTCGCGAAGATATTGCGATTGCTTTTCAACATGAAATTGATCACTTAAACGGTATTCTATTTATCGACCACATCGATCCAAAAAATCCATATAAAAATCAAGAAAAAATGCGAGAAATTTAATTTTCTTCGCATTTTTTTATATAATTTTTTATTTCTTCACTATCATCAAAATGAACTTTTTCATGTCCAAGAATTTGATAATCTTCATGCCCCTTACCCAAAATTAGAACAATGTCATCTTTATTTATTTTATCTAATGCTTTTTTTATTGCTTCATGACGATCTAGAATCACTTCATAGTTCGTTTGCTCTACTCCTTTTATAATATCTTGCATAATCTTTTCTGGATCTTCCGTTCTTGGATTATCATTTGTAAAAATTACCCAATCACTTTTTTCTGTCGCGATACGTCCCATAATTGGTCTTTTTAAAGGATCTCTATCTCCTCCACAACCTACTAAGGTAATAATTTTTCCTTTAACTAATTCTTTATAAGCATCAATTACTTTTTCGACAGCATCTGGTGTGTGAGCATAATCTACAACAGCATAACCATCTTTTACTTTGTATGTTTCACAACGGCCTTTAGGAGGATATATCTTATCAGTTTTTTATATAATTTCTTCTATTGAAAAACCATATTCATGAATAATTGCTAAAGCTGTTAAATAATTGTATACATTAAATTTTCCTGTAAGATTCGTTTCTATTGTATAATTTTGACTTTGATATTCTAATAAAATATTTGTTTTAATCGGATCAAAAGTGTATTCTTTTATCCAATAATCGCTTTCTTTCATTCCAATCGTTTTGGTATTTTTGAAAATATTTTGAAACCTTTGACTTGCTAAATCATCATGGTTTACAAGAAAAATTCCGTTTGTATCCATATAATTTAAAAGCTTTAACTTAGCTTGCAAATACTCTTCCATCGTTTTATGGTAATCTAAATGATCTTCCGTTAAATTCGTGAATGCTCCAATTTGAAATTTTAGACCTGCAACTCTTTCTAAAGCTAGAGCGTGACTACTTACTTCCATTACAACCGTTGTACATCCTTTTTCTAAGGCTTCTAAAAATAATTTATAAATGGTTAGAATTTCTGGAGTTGTGTTTGGTAATTCTATTTTTTCCTCTTCAAAGAAAAAGCCAATTGTTCCCATATAGGCTACCTTAACATTTAATGATTTTAATAATTGATACGTTAAATAGCAAGTTGTTGTTTTCCCATTTGTTCCTGTTACTCCAATAATTTTTAACTTATTTAGTTCTTCGCTATATTTTTTTACTAATTGTTCTTTTAAATATTCACTAGAATTTGGAACGATTTTTATTGGAACACTAACTTCAACTTCTTTTTCAGCAATAATGGCTACGGCTCCATTTTTTATTGCATCTGAGATATAATTGTGTCCATCAACGGTATGTCCCTTTATTGCTACAAATGTTTGACCTGGTTTTACTTTTCGTGAATCTGTTTCATATTTTAGCATTTTTTATTCTCCTTCTATTTTTCTGTTTAGCTCTCTTTTTAATTTGAGAACTTCATCAACTGTTTTTGCTTCAATTCCTAGATATTTACCAATTTCCATTGATGAAGCACTACTAGATAAACGCCATTCCTTTGTATATAAAATTTGGCTTATCTCTTTTAAATGCTTCATTTTATCTTTTTCATTTGTTGATGAACATATATTTTGACCAATAATTTGAATCCTTTTTGCGACGTCTGGAAGTAAAGCGACATCTTCAAAAATTTCTTGGACATTTACATATGGTCTCATTGAATTTATCATCGATTTTAAATAATGTGATGTGGGAATTTTTTTGCTATTTTGATAAAAATGAATTTCATCCAAACTGATTCCAAAATGGCATAGAATCGCGAACATATACTGAAATTGACTCTCAATGTTTTCTTCTTGGAAATCTGGCTTTTTTCCGTAAAATAAGTCATAAATTTTATAAATTTGATTGTAAGCTGGCATCACATTTTTTACTGGTTGATAATTTTTTAAAGCATTCACTTGTAATATTGTATCTTCCATGAAGCTCTTTAGTTCATTATAATTATTTATAGAAGCGGTTTCAAACTTTATTTGGTCTTTTTCCTCTTGATTTTGATATGTCATTTGAATATTTTCTTTGCTTTCTTCATATTTTATCAATTTGTTGTGAGAAATTTCCATTAAACCGTTTTTTTTGCCACTCCATCTTACTTTGATTTGCTCTTGTTCGTATGATTGGAACATAATTATTAAACTTCTTAAAATATAATCAACGCTTTGACAAGAAGAATATAAATCAAAAAAGTGAGTAAAAAAGTCTTTCATTTTTTTGTCTTCTTGCGGATTTTTTGGTTTTAATAAGCATTCTATACAAATTACTAATTCATCCGTCCTTATTATTCTTCCAAGATATAAATGATTCATCTTTGCTCCTTTTCTTTTACTAATATCTCTGCTAGCTTTGTAATATTTCCTGCGCCCATTGTGATAATTACATCCTCTTTTTTTACTCTTTCTTTTAAATAATCTTTAATTTTTTCATAGCTACTGATATGGATTGCATCCTTTTGATTTTCTTTTAGCAACCCTACTAAGTCTTCTTCATTTGCATCTATAGTATTTGTCTCTCTTGCTGCATAGATATCTGCTAAAATAATATGATCAAATAAGGATAAACTTTCAGCAAATTCTTTTAAATAGGTAACAAATCTACTATAAGAATGACATTCAAACACTACCCATGATTCGTGAAATTTTTTCTTTAAAATTCCTTCGGCAGTTTTTTTTACTTCTGTTGGATGATGTGCGTAATCATCGTATACTTTTGCATCTTCAAAAAGTCCTTTATATTCCATTCTTCTTGACGCGCCTGAAAAAGAAGATAAACCTTTTTGAATAATATCTAAAGCTATACCATAGAAGCTACATAGTGCGATGCAAGTCAAACTATTTAAAATGTTGTATTCACCTGTTACTTGTAAAGAAAAACGTTTTTGAAATTTGTCTTGGTAATATACATCAAAAGATGGGTACCCTTCTTCGTTATATGTGACATTATCATATGTCCATAATGCATTGGATTTTCCAACTGTTACTACCGTCGCTTTGGTATAGTTAGCAAGATTTTTACACTTTTCATCTTCTATATTTAATACAAGAACACCATTTTCTGGTAATTTTGAAACATATTCTTGATAACTTCTCATCATATTATCCATATTCTTAAAATAATCCAAATGGTCATTATCAATGTTCAAAACAATCGCACTTTCTTGATGAAAATTCAAAAAAGAATCTTTATATTCGCAAGCTTCGATAATTAAATATGGACTTTTTCCTACCCGATAATTAGCATTTAAAAGATCTAAAACTGCTCCTACTTGAATTGTTGGATCTAAATTTGCTGCCAAAAAAGCGCTTGAAACCATACTCGTGGTTGTTGTTTTCCCATGAGTACCAGCAATTCCAATTGTTTTTGGAAAAAGTTTAGTAATTTCACCTAAAAATACTCCACGTTCCATTAAAGGAATTTTTAACCGAGTTGCTTCAACGAGCTCAGGATTATCTGCCTTAATGGCGGCAGTATAAACGACTAAGTCAATGTCCTCTGTTATATTTTCCTTTTTTTGTCCAATATAAACATTTATACCATGTTCTTCTAAATATTTTGTTTGATTTGATTCTATCCTATCTGAACCACTTACCTCATAGCCCCACGTCTTAAGAATTTCAGCAATTCCAGACATTGAAATGCCTCCAATGCCAATCATATAAATATGTTTTACTTCCTTATTCATTATTACTCCTCTAAACTATTAACAATTTTCTTGAACTCTGTTCCCCTCGTCTCAAATGAATCATATTGATCCCAAGAAGCACATGCAGGACTTAACAAAACAACGTCGTTTGCCTGAGCTTTTTGATAACATGCCAAAGTTGCTTCTTTAAGATCGGCAAAAATATCACATGAAATGTTAATTGATTCACAATACTCTTTGATACGATTTTTTGTTTCACCATAACAAGCAACATATTTTACATTTGACATTGCTTCTGTTAAATCTTCAAAAGAATGACCACGATCTAAACCGCCTAAAATAAGAAGAGTTGGATTCTGAAAAGATTTCAAAGCAATTTTAGTGGATTCACAATTAGTAGCCTTACTATCGTTATAATAAGCAACACCTTTAACATTTTTTACAAATTCAATTCGATGTTCTACTCCTTTAAAAGTAGTTAAAACCTTTTTAATAGCCTCATTTGAAACACCATAAGATTTGACAGCCAATATAGCAGCCATAATATTTTCATAATTATGATATCCTTTTAAAAGAATATCTTTTATATCAATTATTTTTTCATTTTGATAATAAATCATTTCATTTTCCAAATAACAATCACTTTTTCCTAAACGGCTAAAATATTTTTTTGTACTCAAAATATCCTTAGTTAAATTAAAAGCTTCAATATTATCTTTATTAATAATTGCAATATCTTCTTTAGTATGATGAGCAAAAATACGTTTTTTCATTTCTTTATATTGATCAAACGAATCATGAAAATCTAAATGCACTGGATAAATATTCGTTAAAATACTAATATTAGTTTTAAAATCTTTCACATCACATAATTGATGATCACTAACTTCTAAAACAACATAATCTCCTTCTTTTACATCTAAAACAAATTGTGAAAAAGGAATACCAATATTTCCGCCTAAAAAAGTAGGTTTTCCTGATGCATGCAGAAATTCATAGATCAAAGTAGTTGTTGTAGTTTTACCGTTTGAACCAGTAACTCCAATAACATGAACATTTTTAGGTAAATAATGATAAGCCAATTCTAATTCATTAATGATAGGTATATGGTATTCACGAGCTTTTATAAGAGTTGGATGATCTTTTCTAATCCCAGGATTTTTTACAAGCAAATCATAAGAATCATCTAGCAAATCAATTGGATCTTTAGTAATAACCACCTTAACATTTAATTCATTTAAAATAGCTACTTGTTTCTCATCTTGATCTTTCATATCCGTAATTAAAACTTCATTATCTTTAGCTAAAAGTTTAGCAGCTTCAAACCCACTTCTAGCCATTCCTAAAATAAACACTTTTTTATTTTTCATCCTTTTGATCTCCTTCTAATTTTACACTAACAACTTTAGAAACACCTTGTTCTTGCATTGTAATTCCATATAAAGTATCTGCATACTCCATTGTTCTTTTTTTATGAGTAATTAAAATAAATTCACTTTTTTCTTTTTGACTAACTAAATACTTTCCAAAAGTATCAACATTTGCTTCATCTAACGCCGCCTCTACTTCATCTAAGATACAAAATGGTACTGGATAAACATTTAAAATAGCAAACAATAACGAAATCGCTGTAAGTGTCTTCTCTCCTCCAGATAACAATTGAATATTATTAAGTTTCTTTCCAGGAGGCTCAGCAACAATATCAATTCCAGTTTCCAAAATATTATCTGGATCAGTAAGAACAAGTTTTCCTGTTCCACCTTTAAACATTTTGTGGAACACTAGTGAAAATTCTTTTTGAATTTTATCAAAAGCCTCTTTTAATCTTTCAACCATAATTTCATCCATTTCCGCAATAATTTTCAATAAATCTTCGCATGCGGTAGTTAAATCAGTTTTCTGATTATTTAAAAACTCATAACGGGTATTTACTCGTTCAAATTCTTCTATACTTCCCAAATTTACCGTTCCTAAATCTCGCATTTCCTTTCTTAATGAATTCACTTTCATTCTAGCTAATTCAGGATCTATTTCAAGAAAATACTCCATTCTCGCCTTTTCATAAGTCAAATGATAATTTTCACTTAAAACACTTAATAAATAATCCATTTTGGTATCCATCTTGCCAAGAGTAACACTTTCATTTTTTAAAGCTTGTTCTACTTGATATAAACTACTTGAAAATTTCTTATTTTCTAATTCAATACCTGCAATTTGAGAAGAAATTTCACTTTTTTCTGTTTTCAATTCATGAATTCTTTTAGAAACAATTTCCTTATCAACTTCCACTTCTGTAATCGTTTTCATAATTCCAAGCAAACTTTCTTCCAAACTTCCACTTTTAATCGAAGAAGCGCCGGAAATTTGCTTTGATACTTCTTCTAATTTTTTTTCTACTTCTGTCAATCTTCTTTCTTTATTAAGAATATTTTCATTCAACATCTGTTCTTTTAACAAATTTTTTCTTTGGATTTCTTCATTTACTTCTTGTTCATTTCTATACTCAACTTCTTTTTCTTCATATTTTTGTAATGCACTTTTAGTATTTTCAAGGTCCTTTTTCTTTTTTTCTACGTCTATTTTCATTTGCAAAATACTTGTGCTTTTCTTTAAAGAGCCACCAGTCAAAGACCCACCAGCATGACTAAGTTCACCATCTAAAGTAACAATGCGGTATTTATAATTTAAAAGATGTCCAATTCTCTCCAATGAAGCCATATCTTTTACTACTAACACATTTCCTAACTGATTCTCTAAAATATTTTGATAGATAGCATCCGTTTTAACCAAATCACTAGCAACTCCCACAAACCCATTTTCTTTTTGAACCATTTCTAAAATCGTATTTGATAAATATCTAGAAGTGATTACATCTAACGGAAAAAAAGTGGCTCTTCCTAATTTATTTTCTTTCAAAAATATAATTGCTTCTTCTGCACACTTTGTAGACTCAACAACCAAAAAATTCGCAGAAGAACCTAAAGCTACATCGATTGCTGTACTATATTGTTCATCAACTGTAATTAATTTTCCAATCGTATTATGAATGCCTTTTAACCTTGGATGATTTAAAATATTCTTTACTGCATAAGAAAGACCAGGATCATTTTCTATTGTATTTTCTAAAATAGCAATCTCATTTTGTAAAGAAAAAACTTTTTTAGCTAGTTCTTCTTTCTCTTTTTGAAACTTATGATATTGAAATCCAAATAAACTTGTTTTTTCATCAACTGAAGAAATTTCTTTTTTAACACTCTTGCTTTCTTCTTTTAGACTATAAATTTCTTCTTTCATTAAAGAAACTTCTTTTTGTAACGAATTTTCCTCTTCCTTTAATCGTAATAAATTCTCATCAACTTTTTCACTAGCTACTTCATATTTTTGACGTTCTATTAAAAGAGTTTTTTCACTTTGTAATTTAGCCAATCTTTCATTTAGGGAAATAAGTCTTTGATTTGCATCTTCGATTTTATTTTCAATATCTAAAAGTTGAGCTTGAAATTTTTCGACTTCTGAAGACTTTTTTACATTTTTTGTCGACAAACTTTCCTTTTCTTTTTCTAACTCCTCTATCTTTTTTGTTACGTTTTGATATTCCTCATGAATTTTACTTAAATCATGAACTGTTAACGAAATTTCTAAATTTTTTAAATCACTTTCATACTCTAAATATTTTTTAGCTATCTCACTTTGCTCTTTTAAAGGTAAAACACTTACTTCTAATTCTTTAATAACCAAATCAACTTTTTCTAAATTATCTTTTGTCTTTTCTAATTTTCGTAAACTCTCATTTTTACGATTCTTATATTTTAAAACTTGAGCAGCACTTTCTAAGATAACTCGACGATCAACGGGTTTAGAATTTACAATTTCTTCAATATTTCCTTGACTAATAATATTATAGGCATCTGAGCCAATTCCACTATCAAGCAAAATATTGGTAATATCTTTAAGTCGCACTTTTACATTATTAATAAAATATTCGTTTTCACCAGTGTAATAAAGAATTCGTTTTATTTCTACTTCTTTTAAATCAGTATTTAAAAAATGACTTTCATTATCAAAAGTCAAAGCTACCTCACATCTTCTAAAAGGCGCTCTTGTTTCACTCCCCGCAAAAATAACATCGCTCATGGAAGAAGACCCACGGAGACTTTTAACCGATTGTTCACCTAATACCCATCGCACAGCATCAACAATATTACTTTTTCCTGATCCATTGGGCCCGACAATTGCCGTTATATTTGTTTTAAATTCTATTTCCATTTTATCAGCAAAAGATTTAAATCCATATGCTCTAATACTTTTTAATTTCATATTACCTCGCTCTTTTCTGATAAGCATCATATGCTGCTTTTTGTTCTGCTTCTTTTTTACTTTTTCCTATGCCTGTTCCATAAACAATGCCATCAATTACAACATTAACCATAAATGTTTTATCATGAGCTGGTCCTGTTTCACGAACTAATTCATAACTTAAACTTTTTCGATCCGTTTGAATCATTTCTTGTAAAAGAGATTTATAATCTCCTAAAAAGTGGGCACCTTCTTTAATATAAGGAAGAATAATTTGATCAGCGTATTCTTTAGCTTTTAAAAATCCACAATCCAAATAAATAGCTCCTAATACACTTTCAAAAACATCAGCAAGAATAGTATCATTTACCTTCCCTTCCTGACCATGACCAACTAAAATATATTTATCTAATCCGATATTTTTAGCATAAGTAGCTAAAGCATTCTCACAAACAAAAGAAGCTCTAGTCTTACTCATATCTCCCTCTTTTAAATTAGTATGCAAATAAAAATATTCGCTTGTTACAAGTTCTAAAACGGCATCGCCTAAAAATTCTAAACGTTCATAATTATCAGTATGATGCTCATTAGAATAAGAACTATGCGTAAATGCAACTTGCATAAGTTCTGGATTTTTTAATTCAATTTTATATTTTTCAAAAAAATCTCTAAAGTCCATAATAACCCTACTTTCAACAATCTCATTATACTACAAGCAAAAGTTATTTTACAAGTAAACTTTTTTGTAGTACAATACTCTTAAGGTGATTATTTGAAAAAGATTCTTATTTTTTTTATACGAGTATATCAATGCACCCCTTTATCCTCTCATAGTTTTTGCAGATGCATTCCTACATGCAGTGAATATATGATTGAAGCAATCAACTACTATGGAGTGATAAAAGGCCTAAAATTAGGACTCTTAAGAATAAGTAAATGTCGCCCAGGGGGAATTTACGGGTATCAACCATTAAATAAGGAGTTGGAAAAATGAAAAAAATTGGAAAAATTTACTGTTTACTTTTAGGAGTGTTTTTAGTAAGTGGATGTAATAATTTAGAAAACGCTACCGTTTATACAACAACATATCCTATCGAATATCTTGCTAAAACATTATACGAAAGTCATTCAACGATTCAATCAATTTATCCGGATGGAACTGATGTAACGACTTATGAACTTACTGACAGCCAAAAAGACACCTATAGTCAAGCCGAGATTTTTATCTATAATGGTACAACAAACGAAAAAGAAATTGCTAAAGATTTTTCAAACAGTAATCGCAAGCTAAAAGTAATTGATGCTGCATATTCTTTAAAATATAAATACGGTGTAGAAGAATTATGGCTAAATCCTAGCAATTATTTAATGCTTGCTTCTAATATTAAAGACAATTTAGAAGAACAAATTGGCACAAAATACATCAATGAAGAAATAGATGCTAAATACGACGAATTAAAAGAACGACTATCTATTATGGATGCTGATATAAGAAGCATTGCTAAAGAAGCAAGCGCCCGAAATCAAAATACTATCATTGCTTCATCAAACGTTTTCAAATTTTTAGAAGATTATGGTTTTCAAGTTATCTCTCTAGAAGATTATGAAAATGGAAGTGCAAGTTTAACCACTTTAAAAAATAATTTCAATTCAGGAACTTATCAATACTTGCTAATCAAAAGTACTGAACCAACAAATGAACTAATTACAGAAATTACTACTCAAACTAATGCCAAAACAATTACTGTAAATATGATGAATACTTTATCTGAAGAAAATCGCGAAAACAATGAAAATTATTTTACTATTATGGAAGACTTTATTAACAACTTAAAAACTGCAACAAATTATTAAGACGAACCACTCGTCTTTTTATGTATTTTCAAACACTTTTTTGTTATACTATAATAGAGATGAAAAAATATGAAAAAAACAATTATTTTAATGAGCCTTCTTTCTCTACTTCTACTCTTTTTCTTTCAAATAAATGATACCGAAAAATATACAAATCCATTAGATGAAAAAGTTCTGCAAGCCCTTTCTTCAATGACACTAGAAGAAAAAATCGGACAAATGCTTATTTTATACGAAACTCATTCCGAAGTTAACGAAGAAGTTAAAACCCTTTTTAATGAAATTAAACCCGGTGGAATTATTTTAAACAAAGAAAACATTACAACTTATACAAACACGAAACGTTACATAGAAGAAATTAAAACTTTAAGTAAATTCCCTTTAATTGTTTCAATAGATCAAGAAGGCGGAAGAGTCCAAAGATTACAATTACTAAAAGATATTACTCCAACAAACTTGCCCAGTATGTTTGAAATTGGAAAAACACAAGATGTTTCTCTCTCATATGAAGTCGGAAAAATTTTAGCTGAGCAAGTAAAAACTTTAGGGATTAATGTCGTATATGCTCCAGTATGTGATATTGTAACTAATAAAGAAAACACAGGAATAGGAACTAGAAGTTTTGGAAACTCTCCTACTCTTGTTTCTTCTATGTGCACAAACTTTGCTAAAGGGATTGAAGAAGAAAAAGTAATTGCAACCTACAAACACTTTCCAGGTCATGGTGACACCACCACAGATTCCCATACATCACTACCTATTATCAAAAAAAATTTAGAAGAATTAGAAAATTTTGAACTTATACCTTTTAAAGAAGCAATAAACGAAGATGCGAAAATCATAATGGTTGGACATATTGCCTTTCCAAATATAACAAATGATTTGACGCCAGCAAGTTTATCCAAAACAATTATTACTGATATTTTAAAAAAGAAGCTCAACTATAATGGTCTTGTCATCACAGATGCCTTAAATATGAAAGCTTTAACAGACAATTACACTGATGATGAAATTTATACTATGGCTATTAATGCTGGAGTTGATCTTCTTTTGATGCCAAACAATCCCCATAAAGCAATTCAAATTATCAAAGAAACTATTAATGAAGAACGAATTAATGAATCCGTAACAAAGATTTTGAAATTCAAATTTACTTATTTAGAAAACATTGAAATCTTAGACAGCAGCCACTTAAATCAAAACTCTTATCAAGACATCTTAAATAAAATTGAACAATAAAAAAAGTAACCTTTTAAAGCTACTTATTAAATTCATAATGGTGTCCCCACAGAGGCTCGAACTCTGGACCCACTGATTAAGAGTCAGTTGCTCTACCAACTGAGCTATGGAGACAAATCATCACTGACATGAATAATTATACCATACTTTCAAAAAAATGGAAGAAAAAAAAGAAAATTTCTTTAAATCATGTCAGTTTTTTATAACTAATATACAAAATAGTTACTTTAAAGACATAATGGCTTTTGGACCATCAAATGCAAAATCTCTTTTAGTAACGTCTGCACACAACCATTTATTTTCTAATAATCCTTTTAAAGCAACAGAAATGTTACGACATCATTTAATTCATCGCTCATTTTTTTGCACTTTTTATAATTCATGAACTCCAACAATTATAGGTTCTTGTTCTAAGCATTTTTTTATTTTAGCTGTTAAATATTTCTTATGAATAGCAACTGTTGTTACCCTTTCATCAAAATAATTATCATTCATAATCAAAAATTGTTTAAAGCCCTTTTCTGTTCCCCAACTGTTTTCAACTTTCCAACGAACAGGCTTTTGATCAATGACATGAACTCCAACAAAAGACATAGCATGACTAGATGGAATTTCTCGAAGTACATATTGAGTTTTCCGATTCATCCACTTTAATCCTAGAGTATCATAATAATTATAATTTCGCATATCTAAAATCCATTCTTTACGATTCCACATTTTATTTGTAGGACACGTAAACCAAACGGGTAAATTATCTTTAAGTTGCTTAATAACTGCTTTTTTTAAATCACTCATTGGCACATTAATATATTGAGAAGCTTCATTTGCAGATCCAAAATTTCGTTCTTCTTGATATTTTTGATAATATTTCTTTTTTTCATATTCAATACTTTTTAATAAAACAAAATCATTAACATCAATTGTTAAATACTTCTCTTTAAAATTCAATGGAGTCATATGTTCAATTCGAACAATTTCTTTATCTTTAGTTTTATACTCTAAAGTAAACTCTTTTGTTGGCTCTCCAAGAACTTTACACAATATTTCATAAACTTCAGCTAACATTTGCAATTTAAATTTACGTAACTCGTTTAATGATGTTCCTTTTTTTCTTAAACCAATAATAATATTTGCATCATACTTTAATTTTTCCTGTAAAATTGAATTCAATCTATTTGATGCAATACTTTCATGAGATTCAGGCATATAATTAGCAGGCAAAACACCATACTTTGTGACCAAATTTGCAAAATCAGAATACCAACCACCTTCTTCAGATAAAAAATAATATTCTTGTTCTAGATAATCATAATCTAAATTTTTAACAGCAAATAAATTTTCATAGGCATTATTAAATTTTTCTAAACGATCAAAAAAAGTCAAATATACATTTGATAAATTAAGGTCTTTTATATCAATATTCATATTTTTAGCAATATTACCTCGTATCAAATTTGTTCCTGCAAAACACCAACAACGCCCGCTTTGTTTTTGATTCTGTGCACTTCCTAAATCTGTCTCAATATTAAATATATTTTGATTTTCTAATAAAGTTTTTCTATCAAAGCAAACTTCATCTATTCCAGAACGAGTAATTGCATTTTCAATAATTTTATTCGCAGGAATTTGATGATATCGCTCTGAAAAAACCGCTATATCTTTTTCAGTAATTTCCTTTTTCATAGTTCTTCCTCCCTCGCTATTATATAATAAAAATCATACTTTAAACAATATAAAAAACACATCTTATAAATTTATTTTGCTCAAACTTTATATAGCTTTAAAATTTCATACTTAATTTAAGTTCATCTTTATTTTTTATTAAAAGCCTTTCACATTATTTCAATATAAAAAAACCTTGAAGTTATTCAAGGTTTAATTAACAATTTGGTGACCCGTACGGGATTTGAACCCATGAATGCATGCGTGAAAGGCATGTGTGTTCAACCACTTCACCAA
>CALVXT010000014.1 GCA_944371545.1 uncultured Bacilli bacterium
TTAAATTTTTTTTACAACGCCATCGCTCTTCATGTCTCACGTGCATAGCACGTGGTTTTATAAGTAGCTGCCTACCCAGGCGGCTACATAATAAAGATCTTTCTAAATTTTCAGAAAGATCTTTTTTTAAATTCAACATTTTTTAATTGTTCATCTATTCAATTTAAAAACTCGTCGTTCTTAAATCTTTATAACCATTTCTTTTTTATCACATAGACTAACTACACAAATATAGAAATCCATTTTACCATCTACTACAGTTTAAATGATATTCTTCGCAGATTTCTTCTGTTAAAAGTTCAGGTTCACTTAAAGCTTCTCCACACGGACCTGTTCGTAAATAGGCTCCTTCTTGGATAAAAATCGTATCAATATTTTTTTCAAAAGCTTCAATGCCTTCTTCTAACTTTACATTTAACTCTGGATATTTTTCTGGTTCTTTCAATACAATTGTATGATACTCATAACCAAATTCATGATTTTCAAATGTTGGAAGGAAATTTCCTACTCCAAAAGAAGATGTGTCACTCCATCCATTAAACTTTTCTAAAGCTTTATTTTCTTTTTCTTCATCAAAAGTTAGTTGTAAGTATATTTCATTCCATTCATGTGGAGCAATTTCAATACTACCAACATTAATTCTAGGATAACCAGCATCAGTAATTTCAATTTTCTCTCCTAATATTTCTTCAGCATTTGAAGGAAACATCCAGCCTCCACATAAAGTAGAATGTCTTGATTGATACACAGAAATATTTTCATTTAAATTTATTTGATAAGTTGGTAATGACTCATTCGGTTCGTTTTCAAAAACTTCCTCTTCATTTTTACAACCAGTCATTCCACATAATAAGACTCCACACAATAAAATTAAACAAATTTTTTTCAATTTTCTCAACTCCTTATCCTTATTATATCATGTGTTTTACTCAAAATCTTCTTGATTTTCTAAAGAAACTTTAAGATTTTTATCCACTTTTACTTTATATGTTCTTTCTTCTTCTAAATCTCCACTCCCTGAAAGAATAAAACGAATAGTTATATTAGTTGTGCCTTCTTGTAAGGGAATTAAAAAGAATTCAAATACATTATGATTTTCACGATAATAAATAGGATTTTCAACTTTTAACACTTCTTCATTTTCTATCTTTACTTCACTAATATAATATCCCTCTTTTTTTATTTTTATAGATTCATATTTGGCTTTTTTTATACAATCTAACCCACTATCTATCAAAGTAGATATCTGAACGACTTCTTCATTCAAAAAATCTTTTAATAATCTTCTTTCATTTCCAATTTGAATATAGTAGACATCACTTTTAGGACAAGGAAAAAAATATTCATAATAGTCATCTTCATAAAATTTTTCCATTTCTCCAACACAATTTTTAGATAAATCAAGAAACTGAAAAGTATTTTGTTCAATAGTTTTTTCCTTAAAACCCCAATACAAAAAATGATAAGTATTTTAAAAATCTTTTTTCTTTCTAAGCATTTAAATCCAATATATGCTCCTAAAAAATTTAAGAGAAAGTCATCAATATCAAACGACCCGATTGTTAAGAGGAATTGGCAAAATTCGATAAGAAAAATTAAATTAAATATCGTGAATAAATAATGAGATATTTTGTTTTGTTTTTTAAATAAAGTTGGCAAAAAATAACCAAAAGGCATAAACAAGAAAAAATTTCCTAAAATATTTATTAAGATATCAAAGGTTTCAACATTTCTTATCATATATAAAATTGATTTTAAAGGGATTAAGTTTACATACCATTTTGTATAATATTCAAACACTCCTTCTTCAAAGATAAAATGAGCTGTAGAAAGACGATTAAATATCGTAATATAAAACAAAAAAAATGAGATATATTCCAAAAAAGAAAAAAATTATTCTTAAATCTTTGTTTCTTTCTTTCATTCTATATACCTCATTTCACCATTTTATTTTTTTAATTGAAATCCATCTTTAAAGGCTTCACCAACACGCTCGCCAATTTTATAATATCCGTGGGTAAATGGGTCAAAAGCAATAGCATCGACTAAAGAAATATCTACTTTCTCACCATTCATCACTTTTTCATCAGCTGTAACTTTAACAATTTTTCCAATCACACCACATCCTGTCTCATCATTTTGGTATTCAATAAATTCACATTCCATGCAAATTGGAAACTCATTAATAATTGGAGCATCTACTACAGAAGACTTGGTTGCTGTAAGATTACTGCATTCAAATTTATTTTTCGTATTATTTCCTGAAACTACACCAAAATAATCTGCTTCAACTACGTGCTTAGCATTCGCAATACTTACAGTAAAGGCTTTTCTTTCTTTAATATTTTTAACCGTTTTATGATTTTCTGACAAATTTAAAACTATTTCATTTCTTTCTAGCATCATTCCCCAAGCAGCATTCATCACATCGATTGTATCATCTTCATTATATGTTGCAATCATAAGTACAGGTATTGGAAAAATAGCCTCTGTCGTTTTAATTTCTTTTCTCATATTTTTTCCTACCTTTCAAATTTATCGTACCATATCTTAAAATAAAATTATAGGCTTTTTGGCTTTCTTTGATTCATATAAAACACATACAGCAAAAATTATCTACTAGAAATTGTTTCTATATCTTTCGTAAACCCATTTGCATTTTCTTGCTTTCTTTCCTGATAAATTTTATTTTATCTTCATAACTTAATTTTAATATATAAAAAACTCCGTTTCTATTTTGTCCAAGAAACAGGGTTCATATCAAAAATCAGATAGTTCTTTTTTGTCCTATCATATATTATGTAAAATTTTTCATAATATACTTTTTCAATTTAAAAAGAATTTATTTCTTTAAACCGTTATACCACACATTCTTAGAAAGAAGCAAATTACAATTAGATTTTAAAATTCTTTTTCTAACACTTTTTTTAGGTCATCAATGGAATGAAACACAAAACTTTTTATTCCACATTTACTTGCCTCTAAAACATTACTCTTTCGATCATCAAAAAATACTGTTTCTTCTTTCTTTAAACAAAATCTATTCATTAACAGCTCATAAATTTTTTTATCCGGTTTAATTAAATGTTCCTGAAAAGAATAAATTCCTCCTGTAAAAATTTCTGAAATGTTTATTTTCTTATAAATATACTGATAACTATCTTCTGTAATATTTGTTAACAAATATAATTGATATCCTTTAGCTTTTAATTTTTTTATATATTCATAATTTTCTTTAATTAAAGGATAAGATAGATATAAATTTTCTTTTTTTAAAATAAATTCTATATCTTTATATTCTTTTTCTGATTTTAATGAATCTATATGTTGTTGAACAGAAATCTCCCCTAATAAACATTTTTTAAAATTGCCACCATAAGCTTTTTTATAAATATTTTTACAATCTTTATGTAATAGCTTTTCTATATTTTTTAAGCTATCATCAAAAAGAATTCCTCCAACATCAAATATTATATTTTTAATCATAAATCCTCCTTATAATTTTTTTATTATACAATTAATTTAAAATTTCGATATCTACAACATATTTCTTTTTGTTTTTTCGATCTATATACACTGGAAAAGTTTTGATATTTTTCTGACGTATAATATCTTCGGGATCTGTCCATAAATTTACACTTTTATAAATATATTTTTTTTGATCTACAGGATCAATCCATTCACAGATTATTTTATAAGGATGACATTCATTTATACTATAGGAAGTATTAATAATAGTCTTTAAATAAATTGCTTCTATTTTAATACCTTGTTCTTTTAATTTTTTTGTTGTTTTCTTTCTATGAAATTTTCTATATAAACCTATACCTCCTATCGAGAAAAAGATTAAACCTAAACCTGGAAATATCAACACCAATAAATCCAATGATTTTACTCCAATCATTTCTGGATTATCTTTATCGTAATAAATAGTAATTTTTTTCCCTTCATAAAAATCAGAAGAATAGTTATGCATCACTGATTGATACTCTTTTTGATCAATCGTATAAGAAACATATATATCATATGTTGTGTTTCCATCATTTTCATTATGAAAACTTATTTGTTCAATAACACCAATGGTTTCTTCTTTATTTTCATAATTTAAGACATCTACACATAAAAAAATACCTATGATAATAAAAATAATGCCAAAAAGCGCAAAAAAGCCTAATAATATATATTCATTTTTGTTAGTTTTCATATTTCATTCTCCATTTTTTTACTTAATATACATACACATTCAATATGTTTTGTAAATGGAAACATATCATATGCTTTAAATGATGTTAAAGTATACGTTTCAATTAAATCTTGTAAATCTCTTGCTAAGGTTTTTGGATTACAAGAAATGTAAATGATTTTTTCAAATTTATTTTCTTTTAAAACTTTTCTTACATTTTTATGTAGCCCACTTCGTGGTGGATCTACGATTACTTTATTCGCTTTTAAAGGAATTTTTTCTAGGATATCTTCTACTTTTCCGAGATGAAAAGACACGTTAGATATTTTGTTTAAAGAAGCATTGTAATTGGCATTTAAAATCGCATTTTGATTTAGTTCAATTCCAAGAACTTGCTTGGTTATTCTAGCTAACTTTAAAGAAAAATACCCTACTCCACAATAAAGGTCATATAAAATATCTTCTTCTTTAAATTCTTTTTCAATGTCTAATGCAATTTTCTCAGCAATATCTATATTTACTTGAAAAAAACTATTTGCATGTACTTTATAAAAGATGTGATTGATGTGTTCTATGAAAAATGAAGAATTATACACACATTTGTTATTCCATATAATTCCTGCAATTTTATGTTTTTCAATTATTTTTTTTTCTATCTCCATCTTTTCTTTCGTATTTATAGATAAAAGAAGTTCATCATTTTGATTGGCTCTTATAGTCATGTCGCCATTTTTTATATGGAAAAGAGAAAAATCTTTCATCAAATTTTGAATTGCTGGTTTAGCAAGTAAACAATTTTTTATCGGAACAAACTGATGAGTTTCTTCTTTATAATAACCAAGTTGCCCATTTTCTATTTTTAAACTTATTTTGTTCCGATACCCATAAGCATGAGAACTTTTTGTTATTTCAAATTCTTTAATGGGTAGATTATTCTTTTTAAAAAGTTCTTTTAACATCTCTTTTTTTAAAGATAAACTTTCTTCATAAGACATGATATCTAAAGCACATCCTCCACATTCCTTTGAAAAAGGACAAAGAGATGTTTTTCTTATTGGACTTGCGTTTAAAACTTCTGTTGTTTCATAAATAGAAAATCTTTTTTCATCTTGCAATAGTTTTGCTTCAACGAGTTCTCCTGGTAAAGCTTTTTTCACAAAACATACCTTTTCCGATACGTAACTTATTCCTCTTCCTTCATAATCCATTTTTTCAATTTTTAGTTTCACTTTAATCACCTTATTATTTATTATAAAGGATTTTTTTCTTTTACGAAATAAAATAGGTTTAAATTTAACAAAAATTTCCATACTAAAAGTGGTGAATGATATGAAAAATGAAATTGTCAAAAGAATACAGGAGGAATTTAAGGAAACTGTAGATTTAGTTATTAAACCAGTTAAAGTTTCTTTTTTTCAAACAATATATGTTGTTTACTTAGAAAGTGTCACAGGAAGCAATAAGGTAAATGATTATATTTTGAAAAATGTGAGCTTTTTAAGTGCCTTACCGAAGAAAAAATTAAAGGATTTAAAAAGTCTTATTCCTGCTCCAAATACAAAAGTTTTAAAAAGTCCTGATGAAATTGAATTTTATATTACAAATGGATTTACCATTGTTATTCGAGGAAAAGAAATTCTTGCTTTAGAAACACGAGCTGATATTGCAAGAGGAATTCCAGAACCTACCACAGAACAAGTGATTTTTGGACCTAAAGATGCTTTTACTGAAAATATTCAAATTAATTTAGGTTTGTTAAAAAGAAGATTAAAATCGAAAAATTTAAAAGCCAAAAGTACAGTTATTGGAAGAAAGACAAAAACCATGGTTGAAGTTCTTTATTTTGATGATATTGCTGAAGAAGATTTAGTTGCTCATGTTTTAGAAGAATTAGAGAAAATTGATATTGATGGTATTTTAGATTCTGGAAATGTTGTCGAATTTTTATCAAAAGAAAACAAAAGTCATTTTCCTATTATTATGAAGACAGAAAGACCTGATACAGCTGCCAAGGCTTTGTTAGAAGGTAAAGTGGTTCTTTTCGTTGATACCTCGCCTTTTGCTTTAATCTTGCCTGGTTTTTTTGCTGATTTCATTAACCCTATTTCAGATAATTATAAAAAAAGTAATAATATTAATTTTTTGAAAATTTTGCGATTTTTCTGTTTTTTCTTTACGATTTTAGCCCCTGCTATTTATATTGCTTTAATCAATTATAATCCGGAAACGATTCCGACAAGCTTGCTGATTAACTTTAGCACTCAGCGAGATAATGTTCCTTTTCCAGCGATTGTTGAAGCTTTACTTATGCTTTTGATTTATGAAATTTTACGAGAAAGTGATGTCAGATTTCCAAATTCTTATGGTAGTGCCATTTCAATACTGGGTGCTTTGATTCTTGGGGAAGCCGCCGTCAATGCCGGGTTTGTTAGTCCAATTATGATTATTGTTATTGCTTTTACTTTTATTACCAGTTTGATTTTTACCGATCAAGAAATGGTAAATGCTGCAAGACATTTTCGAATTATTTTTCTCTTTGCAGCAGCCTTTTATGGATTATATGGTATCGTTTTAGCCTTCTTCTATTTTTTAATTCATGTGACCGAATTAAAAACGATGGGAAAACCTTATTTCTATCCAATTGCTCCATTTGATAGGATATATATTATGAAAAGCTTGCTCAAGAAAAACATTTCCAAAGATACAAAACGAAGTTCAATGCTTACACAGAAAAATTTTACAAAGCAAAGGAGTAATGAATGATGAAAAAAATTCTTTGTTTACTAATTATTCCCCTTTTTTTAACGGGATGCTATGATTATCAGGAACTTAATAATCGCGCGGTTATCGCGGGAATTGCAATTGATTATAAAGAAGAGGAATTCTTTGTCGATTTAGAAATTTTAAATAATAAAAAAGGCAATGGTCAAGAAGAAGAAAGTGATAAAACGTATTATGTCGAGGGATATGGTAGCACTTTAACAGAAGCGTTTCAAAACTGTCATTTAAAACTTAGCAAAGAACCTTATTATTCGCATTTAAAAATTTTAATTATTGGTGAAGAAGTTGCTCAAGAAAAAATGCTAGATGTTTTAGATTATATGATTCGTGACCCTTCTATTCGAAACATTTTCTTGCCTGTGGTCGCGAAAGGGGTTGACGCTAAAGAAATATTAGAAAGTGTTACTACAGAAAATCCCGTTGTATCTACCTCGATTCAAAGTATGATTGAAAACAATACTGCGAATGATAGTATCAGTGTAATTAAAGATTTTGAAAGTTTTTTAGATACGATAATTGACCCTTATCAGGATGCATATATTAATACAATTACTAAAAGTGAAGATACTTTAAAAATAAATGGAGTCGCGGCTTTTAAAGAAAACAACTTGCAAACTATTTTAAATCTAGAGGAAACGATTGCGTTTAATACATTAAATAACGATTCAACAAACTATTATGTAAGCATGACTTGTCCTAATGATGAGGAAAAAAACATAACCATTAATTTATATCAAAATAAAGGAACAGGTTTTGAATTTAATGAAAATGGCATTCTAGTTAAAAGTTCTTTACACGCTATGATTATTGAAGATGGTTGTAAATTTGATTTTCGAAAGCCAGAAATATATCAAAAATTAAATGAAGAATTTGCCGCTTTAATAAAAAAAGATTATCAAAAAGTTATTGATTTATTAAAAAGAAATAAAACAGATATTTTAGGTATTAATAAAGCTTATTATCAGAAATACCGTCAACCTTTAGAGAATTGGTATGAACAAAATTTTTCCTATGAAATTTCTGTTAATATTAATAAAAATGGACTAATTTTTGAGGTGAATGAAAATGATTAAAAACAAAACTTTTTCAGTAAGTTATTTTTTAGGAAGAGCCTTTTTTCTAGGATTTGGTTTTTCTCTTTTATTTAAACTTCTCGATAAAGATGCTTGGATTGCCTCTTTGTTAGGTGTTTTACTAGGAAGTTTGTTTATTTGGTTTTTTCAAAAATTTAAAGAAAATCATGCTCTTACAAATATTTTACAAAAAAGTATTTTCTTTCTTTTCAACTTTTTTGTTTTCACTCAAATTCTCTTTATTTTTGAAACCTTTTGCTCCAGTTTTTACTTAATTAAATCTCCCCATATCTATATTCTCTTACCGTTGATTTTTATCATTTATCGAATTACAAAGAATGGATTTTCAACAATCACTAAGATATCTGATGTATTACTTCCTATTTCTTTACTTTTAGTACTGTTTATTTCCCTAGGATTGATTAAAAATATGAATTTTGATTATTTTTTGCCAGTACTTACTGAAGATACATTTTCTATTTTACAGGGAACTATTTATTTTGCTATTTATTCCACTGCACCTTTCTTTCTTTTATGGAATGAAAAAACCGAAAAAAATTTACTTAAATCCTATCTTCTTTCTTCTTTAACGGTTTTTTTAGCAGCTATTATTATTACCGCGGTCTTAGGACCAAACTTAACTCAAATTTATCGTTATCCAGAATATATGACGTTGAAAAAAATTAAATTATTTAATTTTGTTGAAAAAGTAGAAAACATTGTTTCTATCACTTGGATTTTTGACTTATTTATTACATTAGCTGTTAGTGGCAATAATATGAAAGAACTTCTTCCTAAAAAATGGAAAAATTTCTCTTTTATAGGTTTACTTCTTTTATTATTTGGAATTTCTTTATATTGTGGAATGCATTATAAAGATGAGCTATGGATTTATCTTTACTTACCTATTATTTTAGGAGTATTTATGCTTCTCTTGATTTTAGTGGGATTTATCCGCAAAAAAAAGGAATCTTAATGAACAGATTCTTTTTTTGTTTCTTGACCATCTAAACTAAAACTTTTGGCATCTGTAATTTTAACATCTATGATTTTACCAATCGTTTCTTTTGAAGCATCTACGTTGACTAGCTTCATGGTATCTGTGTATCCATAAACTTTATTTTGGTCTTTTTCACTCACGCCTAATATTAATACAGGTACTACTTTATCTACATATTTTAGATTTGCCTTTTTTGAATATTCGTTAATGACTTCATTTAAACGTTGTAGTCTTTCTTCTTTTACTTCTAATGGAGTATCATCTTTCATTTTAGCAGCAGGTGTTCCTTCTCGTGGACTAAAAATAAATGTATAGGCTCCATCAAACTTGCATTCATTTACTACTTCTAAAGTCTCGAGAAAATCTTCTTCTGTTTCTCCTGGGAATCCCACGATTATATCTGTGGTAATCGCGACATTAGGAATTTTTTCTTTCATTTTTTTAAATAAAGTCAAATATTCTTCTTTAGTATATTTTCTTCCCATCAATTTTAAGATACGGTCAGAGCCACTTTGTAAAGGCAAGTGAATGTAAGGCATAATATTGTCATATTTTGCGATTTTCTCAATCATTTTCTCTGTAAAATTCCAAGGATGACTTGTTACAAAGCGAATACGTGGAATACCTGTTTTGGCTACTTCTTCTAATAAATCTGAAAATTCTACGTTTTCTTCTAAATCATGACCATAGGCATTCACGTTTTGACCTAAAAGAGTTACTTCTTGATATCCTTTTTCTTTTAATTCTTCTACTTCCTTAACAATTTCTTCTAGCTTTCTACTTCTTTCTTTTCCTCTTGTATAAGGAACAATACAGTACGTACAAAATTTATCACAACCATAGATAATATTTACCCAAGCAGTTATATTTGAAGCTCTTTTATAAGGAACATGTTCATACACTTCTCCTTCTTTACTGTAGACTTCTATATCTTGACTACCTGTTTTAGCTTCAAGTAACATACTCCCTAGTTCATGGATATTATGTGTTCCAAAAACAATATTTACATATGGATGTCTTTTTAACAACTCATTTGCTACACTCTCTTCTTGAGACATGCAGCCTCCAATACACACAAGAACTTCAGGACGTTCTTTTTTTAGATGTTTAATTCTTCCTAAATATCCAAATACTTTGTCATGAGCATTTTCTCTAATCGCACATGTGTTTAATACAATTACATCAGCAGTCTCTAATTCATCACATGGACTCATTCCTAAATGTTCTAAAATTGCTTCAATTTGCTCACCATCATGTTCATTCATTTGACAACCATAGGTTCTTAAAAAATATTTTTTTCCTAAAAAACTGTTACTTTCTACCATAGGATTTTCTTTATATTCTACTTTATTTTTTGTTCGTTCTTTAGCTTTTTTTAAATCTGGTAAATTCATTTTTTTCACCTCTCTTTAAGCTTTTTTATTATACGATTTTTTTCTTAAGAAAACAAGACTCACTTAACTAAACGAAATCTCATCGTTTCTGGGAAAATTTTTTTTATTGTTTGATTTAAAAGATTCTTTTTCTCCTCATCTGGAAATCTTCTATCAATAACTTCTTCAATGACCGCGGCATCCATAAGTAAACTGAAAATTATATTCAAATAAATTAATGTAGAAAAATCGTTTAAATATATTTCTAAATCTTCTATGGATAGAGTATTTAAATCTTTTAAAAAATCTTCTAAGTCTTCTTTTGCGACCATATTTTTATACCTTTTATATTCATACCAAGAAAAGTGGGCTTTTTTTATTATTCTTTTTTCAAAATTTTCTTCTCTTATCATACTTTCATTTGTATCGCAAAAAGAAATTTTATAAAAAATATTTCGATATAATTGCATAGCTAAATCTACTTGAGAATTAAAATAAGAATTTTTATCACAAACCTTGATTATTTTTTGAATGAATTTATAGAAAAAGAGTTGATCATAAAAATCATATCTTTCTTTTGCTGATGATATAGGATTGATAGAAAATTTGTTGATTTTTTGAAGAAAAGTTTGATAATAAAGGTTATAGTATATCCGATAAAATGGATCTAATTCTTCATCAAAAAGGAATGTTGCTATATTCAAATTCAAATTTTTCTCTAATATACGCATTCCATGTTCAATATTTAAACCTTTTCTGAAAACTCTTTGCCAAGCCATTTGTTCCTCTAACAAATATTTATTTATTTGAATTTCATATTTTTCTCTTTGCTTTTCATAATACTTTTTAGGAATAAACATCAAACAATATTGAGTATTTAATTGATAAAAATTTTTGTAAATACTTGCTAAAGCATGGTCTATCACGTATAACTCTTGAAATTTTTTCATAATTGCCTTCTTAAAGTTACAGTTGGTTCTGGATTTGTTTGAAAATTCACTTTTAAGTAAATATTAGGCTGAGTAAACTCATTTAATAAAGCATAAGGCTCTGAAGCATAAACATACATTTTTTGAATAAGATTTTCACCTGGTATAATATTATTAAATAATATACATCTTTGATAAAAACTAAGTTTGGATGGCAACCACAATTTAAATTGTTTTGAAGCTAAACTAACATAACCAACTATTGAATTATGTAATTTTCCAGTCCGAAAAGCTTCCATTATAGAATCTTCATTAACTAAACAAAATGATTGCAAATGTTCATCTTCTATATCACATGGAACAGAAAAAAAACATAAGGAAAAAAATGGAATATTAGAATAATAAATTAACTGTGGATAGTCAAAATCTGAAAAATTCAGTTCCGAACCTTTAAAAGGATAAAAAAATTGACCAATTCCCTTCGTTGTAAATTTGGCAAATCTATTATATTCTTTTATAATTTCCTTAATAACTTGCTTCTGAAAAATAGTAGGATCTGACGGCAAGGTTAAAAGAGCATTCCATTCAGAAGCTGATGATGAAGAAGTATGCAAAAAAACAGCCTGATTAGTAAGTATAGACGATTCAATACTATCAAAAATATAATATTGATTTTCTTCATTTTTATCAAATTGAAATTTTGTTCCATCACCATTAATAAAGGTAAAATTATTTGGAAAAGATTGTTCTAGTTTCATAAACCCCACCTGCTTTATGTCAATTTTAACATATTTTTATAAAGATACAAAGAAAAAAAACGGTTAACCAAAACTAAATAAAGAATCGTACTAAAAAAAAAGAAGTGCACAAAAGTTGTGCAATAAGATTTATAATCGATATACTTTTAAACAATTTATTTGTCAACAGTCCGAAGAGATATAAAATCTCTTTTTCCATTTAAAAGTTTTATGGCGTCAAAACAACGCGGAAACTAAGGTAACTGGCTGCATAGCCATAAGCGCCACTAAAAGCAAACATGCCGGCATCCAAACCAAGATTGTAATGGCCTCCACGAGCAAACCACGGATAGTAAGAATAAACAAAATGAGCGTAGTCGGCGTACCAACTACTAATTTGTCTAGTTTGAGTTAAATAAGTAGTTGAAACAAAAGGACCCATTTCTCCTGTGGCATCTCCTAGTATTCTTCTTTGAAATTGTTCATCTACTGTGGCATATGCATAGGTATCATAATACTTTGAATCTGGCCAATCATATCCTCCAGTTAATGAAGTAAGTCCTGAAGTATCTCTATCACATGTCGGACAACCAAACGTTCCATTGAATCCTGAATTATACAAACTGTTTCTTCCACTCATTGGTTTGCCGTTTTGATCAAGCATTATTCCCATGACATAATCCCATGCTCCACCAGCCATATCATAAATACCTGATATATTTCCAGTTGTACTAGCTAATACACTATTTGGATATGCTGTATTACATGTTCCATCATTACAATATCGATTACATTCTTCATTTGTTGCTGTATATCCACAAGTTGGTTCATTATTTGCTTGATATCCTGTTATATAATCTGAATTGTTATTTATTCTTACACTTGCTTGAGAACCATAGGCGCTGTGTTGAAGGTAGGCTACAGCTCCCCATTCAGTGTTTTTCATCATATGACTTTCTAAATCTCTTTTATAATCATAAGATGTATAGAATGCATTTGCTACTTGGATATTTCTCCATGAACTAACATTTGGCTTTATTTGAAGTGAGCTTGCATTTCTCACATTATAATCACTTGTTAAAGTTGTTCCTGTTTCAAACTTTCCAACCCACATTCCATTAGAATTAAAAGCAGTGAATGCTGGATGAGTCAACCATTCATTTAAATTGGTTCCACTACTTACTGGTGTATCTTTATTTTCAAAGACAATTTGTATAGTTTGAACTGCATTTTCTGTACTTGTTAAACCAGTATAATTTCCATCATCAAAGATTTGATATCGATATCTAGGAATCCATACAAAGTAACTTTCTATTTTCTCTTCTGGTATAACTTCTCCTGGCTGATAATTTATATTTGTACTTTCATCAGTTAATACGATTGCATTGGCCCATTCTTTGTTTTCATAGTTATACCATTCACTTCCTATATCTGCTCTTTTTACTGTTCCATCAGTTTCAATTGTTACTGGTATTAATGGATCTTCTAAAACAGGATCGGTTCCATTTAATATAGTTTCACTGTATTGTGTTTTAAATTTTAAATAGCATTTAGTTCTTGTTGTAGAAAGATTGGTGACTAATGGTCCCCATTCTTCATAATTCCATCTTACACTAGCTCCATTTGTACAACTACTATTTGCTTGATCAAAGACATATTGAGAATTTTTTTCTGGAGCATTTAAAGTAATTTCATCATCTAAATAATATGCAAAATATACATCACCTAAATCTTGTACTGTTCCTTTTATGATATTAAATTCTTCTTGAGTTTG
>CALVXT010000015.1 GCA_944371545.1 uncultured Bacilli bacterium
ATCTATATCATAATACTCACAGACAGCTTGAACTGTTTGATTATAAATATTATTATCCAAGTTATAGGCAACAATCGCTCCTTCATTTAAACTTTTTTCCTTATTAGGAATAATTAAATCTTCACTAATTTTAAGCTTTGTCCCTAATCCCTTACATTCAGGACATGCCCCATAAGGACTATTAAAAGAAAAAAGTCTAGGTTCAAGTTCAGGAATGGAAAAATTACACTTCACACAAGCATAATTTTCACTCATTAAAATTTCTTCTCCACCAATCACATGAAATAAAACTTTCCCACTAGCAAGTTTTGTACTCGTTTCAATAGATTCAAAAATACGACTTCGTTCACTTTCCTTAACTACTACACGATCAACAACAACTTCAATATTATGTTTTTTATTTTTTTCTAATTTTATTTCATCATCTAAGCTAAAATTTTCTCCATCAACACGAACACGGGAATATCCTTCTTTTCGTAAATCTTCAAACAGGTCTTTTTGAGTTCCTTTCTCTCCATGAACGATAGGCGCTAAAATCTCTAACTTAGTTCCTTCCTCAAATTCCATAATTTTATTTGTCATTTCTTCAATACTTTGACTTTTAATTGGAATATGATGATTTGGACAATATGGCACTCCAATACGCGCAAATAAAAGACGCAAAAAATCATAAATTTCTGTAATTGTTCCAACAGTACTTCGAGGATTTTTATTTGTCGTTTTTTGATCAATAGATATACTTGGACTTAATCCTTCAATACTATCTACATCAGGTTTTTCCACATTTCCAATAAATTGACGAGCATAAGCAGATAAACTTTCTACATATCTCCTTTGTCCTTCAGCAAAAATTGTATCAAAAGCTAAACTACTTTTCCCACTTCCCGAAACTCCAGTCATAACAATTAATTTATTTTTTGGAAGCTCAATATCTACATTCTTTAAATTATTTTCACGAGCTCCTTTAACAATAATCTTATCCATTACAACACCTCATTTAAAAGCATTAATATTCTACCACAAAAAAAGCAAATATATGCAAAAATACTATAGCATATATTTGTTCGTTATTCAATGGAAATTTTGATTGAAAAAATGAAAAAAAACATATATAATGTATATATCAAAGAAATTTGATTATAATTTTTAATGGATACATCTGAAGTGCGAATCAGATGCTATCCTTTTGTTTGTTGATAGGCACCTGAATACAACCAAGTTGTTTCAGATGCCTTTTTTTATTTTATTAATAATAAGATTATTATAAATAATAACAGTAATATTATGAAATAAAATGATTTTTCTCTTTTATTCATAGTATCACCACCCTTCTTAATCTTTTGAAGGGTAGCATCTGAATTCAAATGTATCCGATATCATTATAGCAAACATATATTTGCTTTGCAAATAGCTTAAATTTGGTTATTGATAAAACAAAGAATTATTATATAATGTATATATCAAAGAAATTTGATTATAATTTTTATTGGATACATCTGAAGTAACAATCAGATGCTATCCCTGTATTTTTGTGATAGGCACCTGAATACAACCAAGTTGTTTCAGATGCCTTTTTTTATTTTTTAGAAACGACCGCCTCCGCCGCCTCCGCCGCCGAAGCCACCGCCAGAGGAAAAGCCTCCTCCTCCACCAGAACCGCTAGACCAACTTCCTCCAGATGAAGATGGAGAAGAATAACTACGTGCACTTCTTACAGATGAAGAAACAGATGAAGAAATCATATGGAAATGAGTAAAGACAAATGGGTCTATTAAATTAGTCTCTGAAATATTCATTTCTTCCATCTTTATTTGCATTGTTTTAGAAAGCTTATCTGCACATCCCAAAACAACAGCATAAACTAAATATTTTTCCCATAAAACAACTTCAGGTAATTCTTTTTCATCCATTCTTCCAAAATCCTTTAAAAATCTTTTAAAAGCAGACCATTTAGCAAATTCCAAAGCTCCTTTTTCTGTTCTCTTTTTTACTTTACCCGTATAAATTAACAAGAAAATCGCACTTAGAATTAAAGCCACATAAAAGTATAAACTTGTTAAAACAAAGTGATTTGTAGCATAAAGATGAATAATTCCAAAAAAGGAAAACACTAGAACAAACACAGAAAAAATTCGACTACCTAATTTTAAATAAAAATCAAAAGTATTTTTTTTCTGAATAGAATTCTTTATAGAATTTTTTCTTCCACATAAACTAAAAATAATAACAAGCAGAATTGAAAGAAAAGGAAGATTCATAGCAATAAAGAAAATAAACAAAAATACCATGATAGATGCTGTATAAGGATTATATTTTTTAGCTTTCACTTTTACCATTTTCTCATCATTAACATACAACTCTTCGTCTAAAGCTTCACTTAACATTTTTTCTTGTACAGTTTTCCATTTTTTTACTGAAGACATTGAGTTTCGATTCTTCAACTTTTTTAAAGTAACTGAATTTGAAGAATTAAATAAAAAATCTATCATAGCTTTTTCCTTTTGATTTAATTGATCTGTATAATTAGGATTTCTTTCTAAAAGAAAATCTTTTTTATTTTCTATTTGTTTTAAAAAAATCTTTTTTTGACAAACCATATATAAAATTTCTGCAGTAACCGACTGATCTGTTAATTCTTTTTTTAATAAATATTCAACAGTTGAAGGTGAAAAGTCATCTGGAAAATCACGCATATATTTATGAAAAAAGTCAACTTTAATTTCTTTATCACATTTAATATATAAAAGGATACCTACTCCAACAACTCCAGTAATTAAAAGGATAATAATCGTAATCGCATTTTGATTATATTTTTCCTCATTTTCTGTAATCTCTAAACGCACAGTATCTAATTGATTTAGTAAAATATTTTTTAAAGTTTCATTTTCTAAAATCATTACAGCGTCCATGGCTCTTTCATACCAATAGTAATCTACATATTCAAGAGCGTTGTTAGTATATTCTTTGGCGTTCTCTTCTTCTTTAGCAACTACTAAAATAAGTAAATCAGCAAGTTGTTTTTGCAAGTCTGATAATACTTTTTCATCTGTAATCCAGTCAGTATAATCTTTTGCCAAATTATAACAAGAACGATTTGGGTATTTTTGACAATATAAAATTTCTTCGTACGCTTTTTGCTGATATTGATACTCTCTTTGTTCACGTTCATAATTAGCCTGATTTGCCATATCTTCTTCATAATTTAAAATTTTATCCAATGCTGTCACATGAGTAAATTTAGTTGAAGAAGTCACTACTCCCTTATCAAAAACAGCTCGAACATCTACAGCTTCATAACTAGATACATTGTGTACTTCAGCTTCTAAAACTTGATTGGATACTTTATGTATTTCTCCTTGTAAAGGACCATGTGCCCAAACGCGAAATTCAGTTTGGTTATTAGGAAAAGTAATTCGAATTTTCAAAGTTCCAATTGACTCTCGCAAACTATCCCCAATCACGTTCCAATAAATTTCAGCAACATCATCATGAACCACAGCCATATTTTTTAGAGTATATTTTAAATAAAAAGCTTCATTTTTACTATCTGGCAAAAAAATCCGATAAGATTCACCATCCGAAGAACTCGTGGTTGTATAGACTCCATAGTCTCCGGCATCGGCATTTGTAGTTTCTTTAAAAAGAGTTCCTGAAACATTTTGAAAATTAAAATTTTCATCAATAGGTAAAGCTCTAATTCCTTCTAAAGTAATACCTGAACCGTTATGAATTTTACTTCCTCCATAGTATTCCATCTCAGGTCGAAATTCATAAGCATCTGGATTTTGAAACAAAATATCTCTATCCATTCCATTAAATTCACCATTTAAATAAAAATATTCTTCAACAGTAATGTCACCATTTTCTTTTATGACAGCATTAACATAAAAATTTTCTATACCAGACTCTGCTTGAACACAAACCGGAATTAACAAAAGAAAAAGAAATAAAACTCTTTTTAAAATCTTCATCATAAACACCAACCCTTAATATATAAATATTATAACATCTATGACAAAAAAAGACAGCTTTATTTCTACTTGTTTTTACGATACTGTATTTGATAAGTAATTCGAAGTAAAAGTTTCCAAGGAAGAAATCTAGAAAAAAACAAACCAAGTTTCATCGTAAATGTAGGTACGATGATCAATTTTTTTTGAAACATTTTATCAATTGCATATTTTGCAACATAACGACTACTTGCCCCATCTACTTTAAATTTTCCATGAGCAACTTTATTAAACTCAGTATTCACAGGTCCGGGACATAAAGCACTGATAACAACTGGACTTTTTTCATGTCGTAATTCTTCATATATTGCCATGGTTAATTTCAAAACATAATTTTTAGTTGCATAATAAGTAGCAAGCCTTGGACCTGCTAAGAAACCCGCACTACTACAAACGTTTAAAATATATCCTCCACCATATTGTTCAAATTTTTGTAAAAAAAGTTTTGTTAAAACATGGTAAGCAACTACGTTTAATTGAATCATTTCAAGTTCTCTGGTTAAATCAGTTTTATCAAAATTTCCAAATAAACCAAAACCCGCATTATTGATAAAAATATCAATTTTTCTATTTTCAAATTTTTCATATAGTTTATATAAATTTTCTTCTTCCAACAAATCTAAAACAACTATTTCAACATGTACATTAAGTTCTTTTTTTAATTCATCTAATCTTTCTTTTCTTCTAGCAACCAAAATTAAATCAATATCTTTACTTGCTAAATAACGGGCCATATCTCTTCCAATTCCGCTACTAGCTCCGGTAACTAATGCAACCATATTATCACTTTCCAATCACAAGAATAGTATATCCTATAAATGAAAAATAATAAATCTTTATTTAAATTATTCTTATTTTAGGATATCGTATAGGGATTATCTTTGGTACCATTTCCAGTGATTGTCACATCGGATTTTATGTTGATAACTGAACGCAGACCAAGAGTATTAGTAGTGTGTGCTGCTCCAAAATTATTAGAAAAGTTGACATAGAAAACCATAGAATACCATCTAATATAGCCAAACGGATTGTATCCACCTGCTGGTGTCATTGTCCAAAATGAACTTCCCATTGTCAAATAACCATTTGAATTTATTTTTTGCTGACTGTAATTTTCTTCAAACACTCCTCCGCTAGATCCAGAAAGAATTATTTCGTCTGCTGTAATTAGTCCGATTGGATATTGTAAAGCTTTATTTCCTTGATTGGATGAAGATATGGTATATAAATCATTTTCATTTTCACATATTAAATTAGGGTCACTTTCTACAACTCTTAAATAGCCCCGATTATAAGTTGTTATGGTTCCAATTCCTACTCCACTTTGTAAATTTAATGTACTTCGATCTCCACAAAAACCAGCATTTGTATCTATGTATGAACTATAACTAGATAAAACTTCTGTATAAAAACTATCATTAGCTTGCTTTATAGTTGAAGATGTACCTAATCCATGAGCATCTCCACTTGTATACATATATCCCACATACATATTGTCATCGTTTCTTGGATTAAATTGACTTGTTCCAATTTGTCTATCATCACTTATCTCGCCATTATCATGTGCTATTGTTCCATCATAGATTAGCCTTATAGTTCCATCACCATTAATTCTAATTATTCGCCACCAAAGATCGGCAAATTTAAAATAATTATTTTCTACACTTCCTCGGTAATAATAACTGGTTCCATCCGCATCCGTAGTTTCAAATATTCCTTTTTCATGACTTTCACACACTTCATCATCACAAGCTGACTTTGTAAAATCTGGTATATAATCATACACTTCTAATTCTCCTAATACTGTATTTACTTTTTTTGTTTTTTTAAAATATAAAGTACATTTTGTTCTTGTTTGAGTCAAATTAGTTACTAACGGAGCCCATTTAGAATTGTCCCATTCTACAGTTGCGTCATGCGTACAACTAGAAGATTCAAAAACGTATCCAGAATTTTGGGTAGGTAATTCACTTACCAATTCACCATCCACATAATAAGCAAAGTACACATCCCCTAAATCTTGTACTGTTCCTTTTATAATATTAAATTCTGCTTTAGTTTGGAATGAGGCAAAAGAAGTATAGAAAAATACTCCAGCAACTAATAATACACAAGTTACTGTAAATACGATTATTCCTATTTTTGAAAAAGATTTTTGTTTATATTTTTGTAGTTTCATTAGGCACCTCACGTATTATAGATACATGTTCATTTTAGCAAAAGCGTAACGTATTGTAAATACGCATTATGATAAAAAAACTTAGAATTTTAATAAACTTATTTTGGTGATAGTATGAAACTAATTGCAAATAAGTATGAAGCAAAAGAAATTATCAAAATCATTCGGGAATGGAGTGAGTTAACTCAAGAAGAATTTGGGCAAAAAATTCATCGAAGTAAAGACAGTATCCAAAGTTATGAACTTGGAAGAACAAAAATGTCTTTAAATAAATTTTTAGAATTAGCTCAAAAAGAAAATCTAATTATAACAATTGAAAAAAAGAATCACAAATAATCCTTTGCGATTCTTTTTAATTATTTCTCTCTAAAGACTCCATAATCTTAGGTAGCATTTGTTTTTTACGAGATACTAAATCAGGAATAAAGGTTCCTTGTTCAAGATTAGAAATTCCAAAGCTATCTTCAACAATATGTTTAGAATCATCATTGAAAAGTACATAAGAACCATTTTTAATAATATCTGTAATAAATAAAGTTACTGTACTATAATCTCCTTTAGCAATCTCATTTAATTTATCTATATATTCTTGTAAATGTTCTTTAATAGAATCAAAATCCATAGTAATAACTTGACTAATTCCTAAACTTTCATTACCCACTTTATAAGATTTAAAGTCTTGATAAATAATATCTTCTGCTTCCAATCCTTCTACACTACTTCCAGCTTTTAACATTTCATATCCATAAGCTTCATAATCTTCTTCACATATGCTAGCTAAGGCTTTAACAGCTATCCGATCACTTTCAGTAGTGGTTGGACTTTTTAAAATTAAAGTATCTGATAAAATAGCAGAAAGCATAAGTCCTGCGATATCTTTAGGAATTGCAACATTTTTTTCTTGATATAATTGATATAAAATGGTACAAGTACAACCTACAGGCATACAACGTACATTGATTGGAATTGCAGTACCAATTGCGCCTAAATTATGATGATCAATAATTTCTACTATACTTGCTTCATCAATACCTGGTACACTTTGTTCTAAATTATTATGGTCTACTAAAATAACTTGTTTCTTTTCAAAATTACCAATATCAGTAACTCGAATAACTCCCAAGCATTCATTCTTTTTATTCAAAATTGGATAATTTGTATGTCCTAATTTAGTTGCATCAGCGACAAAATCTGTTAAATAATCCAAATCGTGAACAACTGAAGGATTCTGATTAACTAAAATAGTTTTAACATAATTACTTAAAGCAATTTGTGTACAAGTATTATACGTATCCAAAGCACTAGAAATAACACTTACTTTATTTGCTTTAGCAAGACTAAGTAATTCTTCATCTAAGTCACAATTATTTGTTAATACAATTAATGAAACCTTTGAAGAAATTCCATGTTGTAAAACCTTATAACGGTCCCCAACAATTAAAATATCACTTTCTTTTAATACAGCTTTTTCAATAAAAGTTTGACTTTGATAACTACCTGCTACAGTATCTCCATTAAACTCTTCTGCAAATCGTAAAATCTCACGTCCATTCACAGACTTTAAAATATGTTCGTAACTAGTATGTAAATGGTTTTTAGAATTTTCAATAAACATCATTGCAATTTCTTTCAATGTAATTAAACTAATCAACTTTTTATTTTTATCAACTATAGGTACAGCTGTACAATGATTATCTTGCATAAAATCTACAACTTCTTTAATAGAAGCAAAAGCATCTAGCATTAAGCCCTTACCATATGAAACATCACGAAGTTGAACCTTAACATTATTCAAATATCCTGGTTCTTTTACACCAAAATGATTTAAAACAAAAGCACTTTCCTTATTAATATGACCTAATACTCTTGGAGAAGTATTGTCACCCAATTGATTTTTTAAATATGAAAAACTAATTGCTGAACAAACACTATCCGTATCTGGATTACGATGTCCAAAAACATATGTTGTTTTCATAACTCACTCCTTTTCCATGCCTATAAATATACCACCAAATAACAGAAATTACAAAGTTTTTTTCTATTTTTATGAAGCTATTGATGATATGAGAAGAAAGAGTTTAATAATATAATGATGTCCTTGATTCAAAAATAAAAATTTCATTACTTTCATATAATATATCTTTCAAAATTTGTATTTTCATTTATTTAGCTGTTTTTATACAACTAACGAAAAATTAACATCATTTTAATAACTAAAAATTCATTTTCTAATGTTTCTTATATTTTTTTAAGATTAAATTATTAAACTGGTAATATCTTTTATATTTTTTCTTTATTTGCCCGGGGTTAAAATGAGGCGACTAACGCTACCTTCAAAAGAATATATTCCTTGAAATGCAAATATATCGGTAACATTACCTCCAAAATAATAATAACTTCTTGCTCCAATAGGATAAATTATTGAAAAGAATTGATTTAATAAAGAATGATTCCAAGAAGAAATATTTACCTCTACCCATAAATGATTGCTTTCAAAAGGTCCAGTTTCTCCTGTCGCGTCACCTAGTATTCTTCTATTATAAATGGTATTATATGAATTGTTGTTAAACAAATATAAATCATAATATTTTTTTTCAGGCAAATCTAGTCCAGTACTGTTTATACTTCCATCGCCTAGTGTTCCTTTAAATCCACTTTGAAGTTCACTACTTTGACCAACGGTTACTGTACCATCGCTGAATTCCATAAAAGACATTGTTATAGTTTTTTGCCCAGACATATCAAATATTCCAGAAATATTTCCTGTAGTGCTTGCTAAAACACTGTTTGGATAAGCAGTGTTACAAGTGCCATCATTACAATAACGGTTGCATTCTTCATTTGTTCCAGTATAACTACACGTTGGTTCGTTGTTTGCGGCATACCCTGTTATTTGATTTGAATTATTATTAATTCTTATTTTATTTTGAATGCCATAAGGACTATAAGATAAATATGCTACTGCTCCCCACTCGGTATTTTTTATCATATGACTATCTAAGTTTCTTTTATAATTGTAACTATTCAAATGGATGTTAACAGAATCTCCTGAAACAAACGCATATTGATTTGGTTTAATACTAATATTTTCCGGTTCATAAATATCTTCATTGGTATTTTGATAAGTTGTTGAAAACTTACCTACCCAAAAGCCTGTACTTGGAATACTTAAAAATGCTGGATGGGTCATATAGTCTCCAAGAGTGCAATTTCCCGTGGCACCACTTTCCATTGGTGTTGTACATTCTCCATCCACAACATCACTTGTATTATAATCTCCAAATATGATTGGGATTTCATGAACTTTCGAACTATCTATACTTGTTAAACTATCATATAACCCTAAATCCCATAATTGATATCTGTATTTTGGAATCCACACAAAATAACTTTCTATTTTCTCTTCTGGTATAACTTCTCCTGCTAAATAATCTTCACTTTCATCAAATAATATAACTGCATTCGCCCATTCTTTATTTGTATAATTATACCATTCACTTCCTATATCTGCTTTTTTTACTGTTCCATCACTTTCTATCGTTACTGGTATTAATGGATCTTTTAATACTGGATCTGTTCCATTTAAAATATTCTCTTTATATCCTGTTTTAAAATAAAGTTCACATTTAGTTTTATATTCATTCATATTTTTTACTACTGGACTCCATGATTCATAATCCCATATGATATATGCTCCATTTGTACAACTACTTCTTGTTTCATCATAGATGTTTCCTTCTTTACTTGGAATACTATTTGTTTCTTCATCATTTATATATATTGCTAATTCTATTTCTTCAGTATCATACTCTTCTATTTTATTTTCTTTTGGAAGTGATATTACTAAAACTATTGCTAAACATATAAAAATTAAAAAAGTTAAAATATGTTTTTTCATAGTCAGTTCACCTCTCTATTCTAGTATGGTTTATTTTATCCTTTTCTAATCATGACTTATTATGTCATTATTATACCATCTTTATCTTTCTTCTTAAACCATAAAAAAATTACCATAGTTTCCTATGATAATTCTATCATGATAACCCCCCCCCCATGTCAATTTACAAGTACTTGACATTTTTTTAAAACATATATACAATAGTTTTATAAGGAGGCACATATGTTTGATTTAGTTTCAAAATATACCCCAAGTGGGGACCAACCAAAAGCAATACAAGAACTTGTTACAGGAATAAAAGAAGGAAAAAAAGAACAAGTTTTATTAGGTGCAACGGGTACAGGTAAAACATTTACTATTGCGAATGTCATTAAAGAAGTAAATAAACCAACTTTAGTTTTAGCCCATAACAAAACATTAGCGGGTCAACTCTATTCCGAATTAAAAGAGCTTTTTCCAAAAAACCATGTTGAATATTTTGTTTCTTATTACGATTACTATCAACCAGAAGCCTACGTTCCATCAAGCGATACATATATTGAAAAAGATTCCTCTATCAATGATGAAATAGATGAACTTAGACACTCTGCTACTTCAGCACTCATTAATTACCAAGATACCATTGTCGTTGCTAGTGTTTCCTGTATCTATGGTATTGGTGAAAAAGAAGAATATATGCATAAAATGCTTATTTTAACTATTGGAGACACCATTAGAAGAAATGATATTATTAATCGATTAATTGATATGGCGTATGAAAGAAATGATATTGATTTTCATCGTGGCACTTTTAGGGTTCGTGGAGACATAATCGATATTGTTCCAGTAAATGAGCATGCATCAGGAATACGTATCGAATTATTTGGAGATGAAATTGAAAGCATAAGAAAATTTGACCCTGTTACAGGAAGCATTTTAAAAAATATCAAAAGTATTACAATTTCTCCAGCTAGCCACTTCGTTACAAGCGATGAAAAAATGCAAGAAGCCATTAGAAGAATTGAAGCTGAACTAAAAGATAGATTAGAAGAATTAAAGAGTCAAGGAAAATTACTTGAAGAACAACGATTACGTGAAAGAACAAATTATGATATTGAAATGCTTAAAGAAACGGGTTTTTGCAGTGGTGTCGAAAATTATTCAAGACATCTAGCTTTAAGAGGTCCTGGAGAAACACCAACCTGTTTAATTGATTTTTTTCCAAAAGATTTTCTTTTAGTAGTAGATGAATCCCACGTTACCCTTCCTCAAGTAAGAGGAATGTATAATGGAGACAGGATGCGTAAACAAACTCTTGTAGATTATGGATTTCGTCTTCCCAGCGCTCTAGATAATCGTCCTTTAACCTTTGAAGAATTTGAATCAAAAATTCATCAAGCAATTTATGTATCCGCAACTCCTGGAGATTATGAATTAGAAAAAACACAAGGAAAATTTGTCGAACAAATTATTAGACCTACAGGATTATTAGACCCAACAATCGAAGTAAAACCAACCGAAGGTCAAATTGATGATATTATTAATGAAATTAGAATTCGAATGGCAAAAAATGAAAGAGTATTAATCACTACTCTTACTATTCGTATGAGTGAAGAATTAACAAATTATTTAAAAGAAATGAATATTAAAGTTGCATACTTACATAATGAAATTAAAACTTTAGAACGTTTAAAAATCATTCATGACTTACGAGCTGGAATTTATGATGTTGTAGTCGGAATTAACCTTCTTCGTGAAGGAATAGATATTCCGGAAGTAAGTTTAATCTGTATTTTAGATGCTGACAAACAAGGATTCTTACGAAGTACTCGAAGTTTAGTTCAAACAATCGGAAGATGTGCAAGAAATGCAAACGGTCATGTAATTATGTATGCCGATACCTACAGTGATGCGATGCAAGAAGCCATTAGTGAAACTGCAAGAAGAAGAGCTATACAAGAAAAATTCAACGAAGAGCATCATATTATACCTAAAACGATTATTAAAGAAATTAAAGATGTAATTTCTAACGAAGTTAAAGAAAAAACGAAAAAGAAAAACATTTCTAAAAAAGAAAAAGAACGTATATATCACGATCTTGAAATGGAAATGCAAAATGCTGCTAAAAATCTTGACTTTGAAAGAGCTATGGAACTTAGAGATATTTTATTTGAAATGAAAAGTGAATAAAAAGCCTTCAAACAATTTTGAAAGCTTTTTTATTTTTTCTTTAATTTAGGTAATTCTATACGTTTTGGAAGATCCATTTTTGTTACCTTTTTATGATTTGTTTTCTTTATAACTTTAATATTTGAAACATGATGATATTTTTTATGTGGAATTGGATCTGGTTCACTACTTTTTCGAGCAATAGAATATCTGCGTTGTAAATTCTTTTCAATTGTTTCTTTTTTCTTAGTAAGCTTTTTCTTTGCGTTTTCTTCTTTTTCATTAATGTCATCAATTTTATTTTTAGCTGTAGTTAATCTAAATATTTTTACCAAATCACTTATAATAATGAACAATGCTGGTATTACTACAATGATAAGCCAACCACCTTTGGTAGCTAGAAAAGATTGCAATAATCCTAGTTTAGGAATACGAAATAATACTTTGCCATTAACATTTGCAAAAGGAACATATGCTGTATCTGGACTTAAGTTTGCATCACCTTTTGTTTGATATGAGTACCCATTTTCGTCTTGTTTAATATTAATTACGCGATGAGTAATTACCATGCCTTTTGTTAATGATGAAGTTGAAACAAAAGTGATAACATCTCCTATTTTAATATCTTCGGGATTTTTAATTGTTAAATCAACTATAACATCATTACGATTAATATTTGGCTCCATACTTTCAGTTAAGATTGTATACAAAGTAATAGGAGGACGATATTCTTCACCATTTTTTGCATAAATTTTACTTGATATAAAATAGTAAATTAGGAAAAGAGCAATTAGTACTAAGATTACAAAAACAGTCCAAGATATTATTCCCATTATAAATTTGATGGCTTGCGTAAACGAACTAAATTTTTCCTTTTTCTCCTTCATAATGGTACCCTCTTTACTCTTTTTATCATATCCATATTATAATAAAAAATACTATAAAAAACAAGTCAAGAAAAAAGAGACTTAAGAAGCAGTGTGACTTTTATGCAAAAATGTCCTCTTTTTAAGTAGTTAATTTTACGCAGAAATGTCCCTATAAAAAAATACAGTA
>CALVXT010000016.1 GCA_944371545.1 uncultured Bacilli bacterium
GAAAAATTTCCTTATGTAAAATCAAAAGAAAAGAGACTGTCAAATAATTAATTGGTTAATTATTCAACAGCCCCTTTTTTAAAACATTTTATCGACTCCCTTAGGAACTTTATCTTGAATAATAGTCTCTACAATCTTATCTTCTCTCTCTTTACTTACCTTTTTTCCAGTCATTTCACTTAACGTAGTAATAATTTCTCTTAAAGTTTTTTCATCTTTCATATTTCCATTTTGTAACTTTGCAGCTAAATCTAAAATGGTGCTCTTACTGACTTTTGTTTTTTTCTCTACTTTTTTAAAAAAATTATCTCCAAATTCCATAGAATACCTCCTAAAGGTATTTTATGCAATTTTTACTTTAAAGAGTCATCATAAAAAATATCATCAGGTTTTAATTGAAAAATTGCTGCAATTTTTTTGGCAACATCATAATAAAGCCTTCGATTATTATGTTCAAGCTGCCAATAATAAGACTTACATACGCCTAACATATCTGCCATTTGCTGATATGTATAGCCATTTTCAATTCGTAGTCTTTCTAACTTATAATTTTTTGATTTATTTTCCATACTTCCTCCATTGGATTTTCTTATCATATAATAAATCACCAAAAAAGTCAATTTTGTATAGTGATTACTAGGTGGACATCACTTGCTATGACCAATAGACTAATGATATAGATGGAGGTAGTAATTATGCAAGATATTAAAAAGACTATTGGTAATAATTTAAGATATATTCGTTTTAAACAAGGTTTATCTCAAGAAAAATTTTATGAACAATTCAATCTCAATCCAAAATATTTAGCCAGTATCGAACGTGGAGAAATTAATATTGGAGTTGAATTTCTAGCTAATTTAGCTCTAGCATTAGATGTGCCTCTTACCGAGCTTATATTAGAAGATACTAAGAAAAAAATCACAAAAAAGAGAGTAGATCAAAAAAGAAATCTGATCAAATAAGATTTCTTTTTTAATCTTCATTCCGATTTTTAAATTTAAACAAAATCGGAGTACCTTCAAAATCAAAACTTTCTCGAATCTTATTTTCTAAATATCTTTCATAACTAAAATGAACTAAACCTTTGTCATTAACATAAAAAACAAACTTGGGTGGATGTACACCTTCTTGATTTACAAAATAAATTTTTAATCTTTTTCCTTTATAAGATGGTGGCTGGTGTATTTCCACTGCATCTTTGATTATATTATTTAAAAGAGAAGTTTTTATTTCTCTACCATGGTTTTCATAAGCTTTAATAATTAAAGGCATCAATAAATGTACTCTTTTTTTAGTCAAAGCTGACAAAAACACAAAAGGCGCATAGGTAGCAAATTGAAATTCATTTTTTAAAAGATTTTGCCATTTTTTTAATTCCATATCTGAATTTTCAATGATATCCCATTTGTTAACACATAAAACTAAAGCCTTACCAGAATTAATAGCAATTCCAGCTATATGTTTATCGTGTAAAGTGATTCCTTCTTTAGCGTCTATAACTAACACACAAACATCACTTTCTTCAATTGCTTTTAAACTTCGAAGTAAACTATATTTTTCAACATTTTCATAGATTCTTCCACGTTTACGCATTCCTGCCGTATCAACCATTATATACTCTTTTCCATGATAAGTAAATTTCGTATCTGTTGCATCCCTTGTCGTACCAGCAATATCACTTACAATAGCTCTTTCTTCGTTTAAAATTGCATTAACTAAACTAGATTTTCCAACATTTGGTCTTCCAATCAAGCAAAAACGACATAAAGATGAAACAGAGTTAGTTGCATTTTCTGAAATATCTTTTGTAATATATTCAAAAAGCTCACGAATACCTATTTTATGAGAAGCAGATACTCCTAAAATATTTTCAAAACCAAGTTCATAAAAACGATAAATATCTTCCATTCTTTTCGCATTATCCATTTTATTGACAACCACTAAAACATTTTTCTTAGCTTTTAACAACATATCGCGAATCATGTAATCACTTTGATTTAATTCTGTTTTTCCATCAACCACAAATAACACTAAATCAGCTTCATCAATTGCGAAAGTTGCTTGCATAAAAATATCTTCGCGGAAATTATCATTTCCCTGCTCTAAACCACCCGTATCAATAACCGAAAATTTTTTATTTTGATATTCAGCAATTCCATATATTCGATCACGAGTAATACCTGGCATATCTAAAATAATAGAACGATCTTCCCCAATGAGTCGATTAAATAAACTAGATTTTCCTGTATTAGGTCTTCCAATCAAACAAACAGTTTTCATAAATAGCCCCCTTTCTTAGAAATAAAGATTATTTTAGCAAAAAAAAGAAAAAAAGTAAAACAAATTAACAAGCATTAGAAGGTCGCACCGTACAATCATTGCTTTCAGATTCTCCAGAACCACAAATTCTTATACAATTATCTTCAGATTGACTTTCACCATTTTTACAAATTCGAATACCAGAACATTCATTAATAATAGTAGAATCTACAAAAAATGCTTGAGCTCGTTTATTTTTTATATAAAGTCCAATTGTATTTTGATCCATCGATTCATTAGTAACAGGATTAATAATATAATTTCCTTTCTCGTCATTTTCTCGTTGAGTAATTCCTTGCTCAACTAAATAATCAACAGTCACCTCATAATAACATGAACTACTCAAACGACTTGAATGTTCTTCACCCCATCGTTCAGCATCAGTAAGCAAAATATCTACTTTCTCACACAATAAATTTTGTTTAACACTATTCGATATTGAAATAGCACTTGGTACAGCAATAGTTGCTAAAAGAGCTAAAATTACAATGACAGCCAGCAATTCAATTAAAGTAAAACCTTTTCTCATATTTTTCACCTATTTTAAGTATATCACGAAATAAAAAAAAAGAAACGAAGAATCGTTCCTAAAAAGCATCAATATTTACTTTTATTTGTCCTAGATTATGAAGATACGCATAAGCGTTTAATAAAGTTCTTATAGCTTTGGCATTTCTTCCGTCCTTGCCAATAACACTTCCCATTGAAGAAGTTGGAATCATGATATCAATAAGTAATCCTTCTTCACTTTCGTATTGACTAACCTTTATTAAATCAGCTTCTTTACAAATACTTTTCACTAAAACTTCAGCATATTCCGTTATATTCATAATTATTTTCCTGCTTTTTTACTATCAGCATACTTTTTCATAATGCCTTGTTTACTTAAAATGCTACGAACTGTATCAGTAGGAATTGCTCCATTATTAAGCCATTTTAAAACTTTTTCTTCTGAAACAGTTACTTTATCAGCTCCTTTAATAGGATCATAAGTACCAACAACTTCTAAGAAACGACCATCTCTTGGGCTTCTTGAATCAGCAGCTACAATCCGATAAAAAGGTTTTGCCTTAGCACCCATTCTTTTTAATCTTAATTTAACAGCCATCTAAAAAACCTCCTTCATTTAAACTAAATACATTCTACCAACATCTAAAGAAACTGTCAACATTTTTTTGTTGACAGAACATTTTTTTGTAAAAAAAAGACGAACAATTCGTCTTAAGATAAATATTTATCCGTAACTTCGTCTATAGTATCCATTTCAGATTCATCAACAATCTCTTCATAATCATCAAAAGAATCTTCTATAGGAACTTTAATTTTTGTATCTCCAACAATTTCAACTCCTAATTCTTTTTCAATGTCTAATACAATATTTCCATCTGAAACAGCTACATTCGTAACCGTTGGTTGTTTTAAACTTCGAACAATAATTTCTGAAGTATTTGTTAAGGTCGCCTCGTCTTTTAAAGGTACATTTAAAATTTCATTATATCCAAATTTTTTTGAATTCACTTTAGTTTTTGTATCATTATCATATGCATACCAAACATTTACATCAAAAGAACCAGTCACGCCTACCTTTCCAGATTGATTTGTACCAGAAAAATTATGATTAATAACCCAACAACCTAATACAGTATCTACACTCTCGTCTGGAGTAAAAGAAAAATGCATACTATTCGTCTTTTTAGCTTTACCAATCACAGCTTTAGTAACAATTTCTTTAAAATTAGCCATTTACTTTCACCTCTATAGTAATCTATGCAAAACACCCAAAAAATGATACAATAAAAAAAGAAAGGAATGAAAAAAATGGATTGTATTTTTTGCAAAATTATAAACAAAGAAATTCCGAGCAATATTTTATATGAAGATGAAGATTTTTTAGCATTTTTAGATTTAGACCAAACACACCTTGGACATACTTTAATTATTCCAAAAAAACATATTGAAGATTATACAAAACTTCAAGCTTCAGAACTAAAAAAAATGTTTGAAATTGCCAATACACTAAGTTTAAAAATTATGAACAAGTTACATTCTAAAGGAATCAGTTTAAATTTCAATTATGGTTCTTTACAAGAAATAAAACATGTCCACCTTCATATTTGCCCTGAAAAAGAAAATAAAGATAAAAAAACATTAGAAGAAATCTACAGTATTTTAAAAGACGATAACTAATCGCCTTTTTTTAATGGATTAACTACAAATGTATTCATTTTATCCATTGGAATTTTTTGAACTACATCTAAAATATCTTTAATAGTAATACCTTCTAAAATTTCCTTTTCATTTGTCAAAATCTTTCCATACTTAACAATCATATAAGCAAAAATATCATTTACATATTCAGGATCTTCATAACCCAAAACCAAATTAGCTATTTCAGATTTAATCTTTCTAAAAATATCATTTTCATATACATCCAAATTTTTTAATTTTTCTTTTAAAATTGGCAAAACTTCCAAAGGATATTTTGTTTTAGCCCAAACTTTTAAAACAAAATATTTTCTTTCCCATTCTACACTTGTATTTAAGGTCAATACTAATTTTTTTTCAATCATTTCTTCCCGGAATAAAGATGTAGAACCAAAGTTAGAAATTAAAACAAGCTGCAAAATACTTAAAAGCGTGACAATATTTTTTTTAGGCAAAGAACTTATCGGAACTTTCACAGAAACGTAAACTTTAGGAAGTTCAACATTTGCCTGTATTTCTTTATGTTCACATACAATTTTTTTAGGCTCAACATATTTAGGAAAACATGGCTTTTTCCAAACAGGAAATTTTTTCTTTTTTTGGTTTTCTTTAACGAAATGAATAACTTCTAACGGATTAACGTTTCCTGTAACTACTAAAAAACTATTTAAAGGATGATAAAAAGTATCATAAAAAAGTTTTAAATCTTGTAAAGAAATACGTTCAATATCTGAAGTAGTACCTACTCCACATACTCGGTTAGGATAATGAAAAAATAAACAAGAATTAATACCATAATACGCAAGTCTATCACCATTATCTTCCTGCATTCTTGCTTCTTCCAAAATGGGACCACGTTCTGTTTCAATACAATCTAAAACAAAATTCTTAGTTTGAATTGAATCTAACAAAAGCTCTAAATTTCCTAAAATATTAGTAGTTCCAACAAATTCATAAGCTGTTTTATCCGCATAAGTCGCAGCATTACTATAACTATTTAATTGGTTAAAATTCCCAAGCAAAGAAGAACCATCATCATTTTTACACATAATATGCTCTAGAAAATGAGCTGTACCACTAGGAACAGAATACTTTTTTTTATTTACAGTAAATTCCGTGTTTTCTGCTCCGCCAAGAAAAACTAAAGATCCCTTAAATGTATTAACTTTTTCATTTACCCAAACATAAATTTTTAAACCATTATCGCATTGATCGTAATAAACTTTTTCTCCTACTCCTTTTAAAACAATTTCTCGCATCAAGCCTCACCTTCTTCCAAAATATAACAATAAGTAAACTCTAATTTTTTTGCTAAGGTTTGCAAATCTTGAATCGTTACTTTAGGAATTTCTTCATAGTATTCTTCATTAAGTGCATTACCAAAAACTTCATGAAAATAATACGTATCAATTAATCCATAAATATCATCTTCACGAATTTTTAAATCAGCTAAAAACTTTTCTTTTTGTTGTTCAAAATACTCTTTTTCTATATCGCCTTTAAGCATTTCTTTCATAGCTTTAACAATCATCGTTTTAGCTTTTTTAACTTCTTTTTTGCTTAAGCCAACATAAACCATTCCAAAAGAATTATTATAATTTAAATAAAATCCACAATAATAACATAAAGAATTATCGGTACGCAAATACTTTGTAAGCTTATCCGTCATATTAGCGGCACCCAAAATTCTCGAAAATATTGGGCCAACAAAATTTTTCTCATAGGTAGTAAGTTCTTTAAATTGATAATAACATAAAAGTTGCGTTTGACTATAAGTGCTTGCAACCTTTTCTTCGTTATAAGAATGAATAGGATTTACAACTGTTCCAGGAATATTTTCTAAAGCAATTGAAGGTTTATAAAAAAGATTTTGAATTTTTTTTACCAAAGCATCCATTTCCAAATCTCCAATAATCAATATTTCACAATGAGCATCTTGAAACATTTTTTGATATTCTAAAACTAAATCTTCAGATGTAACTTGCTCAAGTTCTTCATGAGTTCCTAAAGCTCTTTTTCCACTTACACTATCTTTAAAAATTCTTTGTAAACTATCTGTTCGTGCAAAAGAAAAAGGTCGTTCTTTATATTGATCTAAAGATGCATGTATTCGTTCTTTTAAAATTGCTACTGAACGATTATCAAAATTTCCATTTTTAATATGTGGATGAAGTAAAACTTCAAATAAAAAACCAATAACATCATTCAAATAAGATTTTTCTTTTACAAATTTAGGATGTAAAAAATCTAAAGCAAAAGAGACAATATGATTATACCCAACTCGAAAAACATCATTTGTAAAACTCAAATTATAAAGTTCTTCTAAAGCAATAATCATTTCTCGCTTTGTAGGATATTTTAAAGAAGTATATTGCATAGCTGCAGCCAACAAATTTCTTCGACTTAAATTAATATTTCGAACATCTTCCCGAAAGCGGACTTCAATATAACAATTTTTAAATTTATCTGTTTGAATCGTATAAATATCATAACTATCTAAATTGTATTTTTTATACTTCATGAGACGCCTCCATAATCTTAGTATGGTTTAAATTTTGATTTTTACACTCATGATAACATGTAACAAAATAATCATCCGTCATCCCTGCTAAAAAATCTAAAACCATTCTTTTTTTCGAAGTAGAACATATATATTTTTCCTTTTTAAAATCCAAAAAATTCTTATAGATTTTTGATTCTTTATTTTCCTTCTCTAAATCTTCCAAAAAAAACTTAAAATTAACAGAAAACATTTCTGTAATATATGCCCTCTCTTCTTTAGACAAAGCTTTATCATAAAGATTTTGATAATTAAATTTTTTTAAAGAAACAATAGCTTCATAAACTTTCTTACTTAATTTAATATAAGGCTTTCCTAAACTATTTTTTATAATATCTAAAATAATTGTATTGACAATATCTCGATTTTTAGTTCCCAAAACCTCTCGAATTTCTTTTGGAATATCTTCTTTCTGAAACAACCCAAGCATACATGCATCTTCAATATCCCGTCCTAAATAAGCAATAATATCACTAATACGCACAACACATCCTTCTAAAGTCATAGGAACCAATGTTTTTACACTTTCTTTATCCACATAGGTATTATGATATTCTTCTAAAAATTCTTCTTTACTTTTCTTTTTAGGATGATACTCGCCAGAAACAAATTCTCCATTATGACACATAATCGCATCTAAAACTTGCAAAGTTAAATTACATCCTTCTCCTCCACGTTCAAGTTCCATTAATACACGAACACTTTCAACATTATGATGAAAATATCCCTCACCATTTTCTAAACTTATTTGATTTAAAACAGCCTCACCAAAATGACCAAAAGGAACATGGCCTAAATCATGTCCAAGACCAGCAGCCTCAATTAAATCTTCATTAAGTCCTAATGCCCTACCAATTGTACGTGCAATCTTACTAACATATTGAACATGTAGCATTCGTTTTGTAATGTGATCATTATTCTTCATAGAGTATACTTGAGTTTTATCACTATATCTGACATACGCATAAGTATAAAGTATCCGATCAATATCTCGAAAAAAAGGACTTCGTAAATCTTCTTCTTCATCAGTAAAACGAACTGCTTCTTTATCTAAACAAGCATAAGGACTAAGACCATAATTATGTCTTTCCATATTCTTTTCTAACAAGTTTTCCAATTTTACTACCTCCATATCAAAATGGTAACATATATTTGTTCGCACCGCAAGAAGAACAAAGATACTCCACTCCTTTTATGACATATATAAATAGTTTTGATTATTAAAATTTTCAAAAATTACAATCAGATAACTTCATTTTTAATTATTTCAAACGATTTTGTATTTCATGATATAATAAAAATGAAATGGAGAAAAAAATATGAAAAAAAAGAAAATTTTATTATTAGATGTCGATGAAGTAATAGTTTTCTCAGGATTCTTACCTTTAATCAATGAATTTTTACATACAAATTACAAAATCGATGACTTTACAGATTACTATATTGATGAAGTTGCAATTCCTAAAGAAAGATTTGAAGAATTTAAAGCTTTTAAACAAGGAAAAAGTCTTTATAAAAACGCCGAACCATTACCTCATGCAATTGAAACAATAAAAAAATTAAATGAAGTTTATGATATCTATCTTTGCAGCGACTGTATAGACCCATTTGATATAGAGTACTCAGGTGAAGTTTTCAAAGATAAATTTCATCTATTAAGAAAACTTCTTCCTTTTATACCTCCTAAAAAATTCATTTTTACAGGAAGCAAACATCTATTCAAAGCCGATATTCAAATAGACGATCGAATAAGCAATTTTGATGAAGATATTAAAGCCAAAATTTTATTTCCATCCTATCATAATAAGAACATAACAGAAAAAGAACTTCAAGAAAAAAATATCCTCAGAGCAGGATATGATTGGCAAAACGGATGGATAGAAATCGAAAAAATTCTATTAATAGACAACAAATAATTATTTTTTAAAAGAAATATCTAAATTGCTTGGTCCTTCAATACATTTTCCATCAATTGAAAATCTTGAACCATGACACAAACAATCCCAAGTTTTTTCTAATGGATTAAATACCAACCCACATTTCATATGTGGGCATTGATTAAGAACAATATGTTCTTTTTTATTTTCATCAATATAAATAGCCACATCTTGATTATCAATTTTTTTATAAATAACCTCTTGATTATTTACATTGTTTTTAGTACTTTTTACAATAGCTTCAATGGTACAAAAAGAATCTGTTAACAATCTTTCAAACTTTAATTTTCGATAAGGAGCAAACAAAGAAATATAAGGATTATGCTTCTCAAGTAAAATATCTTTAATAACTACACTTCCAATCGTCGCATTAGAAAATCCCCATGTTCCATATCCTCCTAAAAATAAAAAAGAATCATCCTGCTTATTAAGTGAACCAATAAAAGGAATATAGTCATTGGTAATTACATCTTTGTTTGTCCATTCATAATCCCAAGAAGAAAACTTTTCAAATCTTTCCTTTAAAAAACTTCTTTTACTCGCCGTCTCTGAATGAAACAAATAAATCAAATAATCTTGATAATATCTTAAAGAAACTACTGACTCATCTATATTGATGGCATTCACATGAGACGGATTATCCTCTTTTCTTGCCACAACATAAGAAGTTTCTACATGATTTTTAAAAGGAAAAAGAAAAGGCTTTAAAAAATATGGATAATGTGTTGCTAAAACAATTTTCTTTGCTCTTATCGTATAACCATTTATCAAAACTTCATAAAAAGAATCTTTTTTAACAATTTTTTCTACTTTAGAATTTTCAAAAATATGTTCTTTTAAAAGCTTTTTTAATCCTTGAATATATTTTAAAGGATGAAACGTATAAGAATCTTCTATTTTTAAAGCAGGTTTACCCTGAAAACGGGTTTTAACAACCTTAACTTGATTTTTTAATAAAAAATCATATTCTTTTTGAAGACGTTCAAAATTCTCTTCTTGAGTACAAAATAAATAAGATGGCGAACTTTCTAAATCACAAAGAATCTTTTCTTCTTTAATAATTTTTTGAAGAAGAAAAACACCATCTCTCTCAGCCTGTAAATACCTAGAAGCTATATCCTCTCCATGGAATTTTCGAATTTTTTCAAGTAAACTTCCTTGTAAATACGTAATTTTTGCCGTACTCTTTGAAGTTACTCCATAACCACAAAGTCCTCTTTCAACTAAAATAGTTTTTAAAGAATAATTTTTTAACTGACACAAAACCGATAATCCACTAACCCCACCACCTATAATTAAAACATCTACATTCATATTTTTAGAAACAGGATTTAAAGATGTACTTTGGATATCTTGCCAAATACTCATACTTTTCATGTCATCACCATCTATAGTATGAAAAGAAAAAATTTTTTTAAACATCTAAAAGAGCAAATTCATAAGAAAACATAAACAAACACCGATAAATGTTGGAAGAACGAAAGCTAAAATTGTATAAAACCAACTATTGGTTTCTTTTTTTATAGTCAAAAGAGTTGTTGCACAAGGAAAGTGGCATAAAGAAAAAATCAAAAAATTTAATGCTGTTAAAATCGTCCAATGATTAAGCAAAAAAACTTGTTTTAAACTATCTAAAGATTCATAAGAAGTAAGAACAGACCCACCACTATACAAAAGAAGGAGTATGGGAATTACAATCTCATTCGCGGGAAGCCCTAACAAAAATGCTAAAAGAATCGCTCCATCTAACCCAATAAGTAAGCCAAATGGTTCAAAAAAATTTCGTAAATACGTTAAAATAGAAAAGTCATGAATCGTTACATTAGCTAAAAAATAAATAAGTAACCCGGCTGGAAAAGAAACAATCATCGCTCTTTTTAACACATGTAAAGCTTTTTCTTTTATAGAAAAATAAATAGTTTTAAAAATTTTAGGTTTTCGAAAAGACGGTAATTCTAAAATAAAAATAGGTTTTTCATTTTTTAAAATAAAGAAATTAAGAAAATAGGTAACAAGAAAAGTTAAAAGAATTCCTAAAACAATAACCAAAGATAGAATAAAAGCTGAATAAAGACTTCCTAAAAAAGAAGTATTTTGTACAAAAAACATTCCAATAATAGCAATCATAGCTGGAAATCTTCCATTACAAGGCATAAAAACATTAGTTAAAATAGACAAAATTCGCATTTTTTTAGATTCCATAATTCTGGTACCCGTAACCCCTACTGCATTACATCCAAGCCCCATACACATCGTTAAACTTTGCTTACCACAGGAGCCACACTTAGCAAAAGGTTGATCTAAATTAAAGGCAATACGCGGTAAAAGTCCATAATCTTCTAATAAAGAAAACAATGGAAAAAAAATAAGCATAGGCGGTAACATTACCGATACAACCCAATAAAGCGTTCTATATCCACCATAAATTAAGGGATTCAGTAAAAACTCAGGTAAAAAAGATAAAAGAGAATATAACGGTTCTTCCAAAAATTCAAAAAAATCAAACAACATACTAGAAGGAATATTCGAAAAATAAATAGTCAACCATAATATTCCAAAAAGTAAAAGCAACATAATCGGAAAACTTGTCCAACGATTAGAAAACAAAGTATTCCAAATTTTATCTTCTTTTTTTTCTCTTTCTTCTTTTCTTTCAATAACATTTTCTAAGACTTTTAAAGCATTTTCATGATAACTTTCTCTTATCATTGCTTTAGAAATCATTTTTTGATAAAAAGATAAAACCTTTTTCTTTTCTAAAGAAATCTCTTCTTTACTCCACTCTGGATCAACCAAATATTTTATAGCTTTACCTTTCTTTATAATTGAAGTATCTTTTAGAAAAAAAGTACAAAATCTTTCAATAACAGGTTTATGAGAAATAGAAAAAGGATTTTTACATGAATAATGATTCATTTGTTCTAAAATTTCTTCTAACCCTACCCCTTCTTTAGCGCTCGTCAAAATAACTGGAATACCTAATCTCTTTTCTAAAAGTTCTTTATCAATCAAAATATTTCTTTTTCTTGCCTCATCCATCAAATTTAAACACACAAGTACTTCTTCTTGAACATCCATCACTTCCAATAAGATTTCCATACTTCGTTCTAAATTTGTCGCATCAGCAACGACAATCGCTAGATCATAATCTTCTCCTAAAATATAATCACTAGCAATTTTTTCTTCAGCACTTTCACACATTAAAGAATAAGTTCCAGGTAAATCGACAAGCTCCCATAAAGTATCTTGATAAACAAATTCCCCCACTTCATTAGAAACAGTTTTACCAGTCCAGTTTCCAGTGTGTTGTAAAGAACCAGTTAAACTATTAAAAATTGAAGACTTCCCAACATTCGGATTTCCAATTAAACAAGCTTTTCTTTTTTTCATATAGTCACCTCAATAGAATCTGCATCTTCTTTTCGAATAGCAAAGACACATCCCTTTATTTGATAAGCAATTGGACTATGAAGAGGACTTACAAATTTACAAAGAATCTCTTCTCCACATATTACACCTAAATGGAAAAGCTTAGCTTGTTTTTGCTCATCTAAATGAATAGCCGCTATTCGTGCTTTTTCTCCAATTTTTAATTCACTACACTTCATATTAAACATACCTTTCTAAGGTAGTATATGAAAAAAGAAATTTAGGAGTTAATACGAAAAAAATCACTTTAAAAAAAGGAAATCGCAGATTTTATTTGCATATATAGTTAGAAGAATAAAAATCTTCTTAGAAAGGAGGAACTCTTATAAATTCTTTAAGTTCTGATTTAATTTTT